>CBDBFQ010000001.1:0-35000 GCA_965205015.1 Candidatus Poribacteria bacterium
CAAAGGAGGGAAAGAAAGTGTACAAGAGACACAGGGGGGGGGGGGGTAAACGTCAGCAACATGCAGGAACATGTCACAAGGTGTCAAAAGTGTTCGTTGATAAGAGCACATCAAATGTTTTTGAATAAGTTAAAGGGAAATAAAAATACATGTGACAAGCATGGAATAAATTAGAGAAATGTACACGGAATAAATAAATATATTAGGTCCATTCAAAAGCTTTGAAGCTCAGAAAGGAAATGTCTGTGGACTATTCCTCAGGCAATTCCAAGGCACTTGCAAAGACGGGAACTGCAGAGAAAGGGACCAACAAGTGATGCACTTGTTTCTGCATGTTAGACTATCTGTCACTCTCTGCACACAGACCTCACTGCACATTGTTTATACTATGTAGCGGTTACAGCTGTAAGTCTGCATTTCCCCAGACAGCTAGCTCTTTGATCAGCATTGGTTCTATTCCTTTGATCCATTATGGTCCGTGCACGCACACAATCAGTTGAAATGTTTACTAGCACACGTATGGATGCCACAGACGTATCAGTCTGTGTTTGTACTGTAATGAGCCGCTCACATGATTGCATCCACTTGCTTGATTGCTGGTCAATCTCATCCAACAAGTCAAAATCAGGAATGCCTTCATCCAGACAGCCAATTTCAATAGCAGTCTCTTGACACAGGGTGTCTTCCACCATGAGGTCAAAGTTCTCGTGCTCAGGATTTTGAAGCTGTTGAGAGTCAACTGGCATTGCGCATGGCTCTGCAAGTTGGTCGCTTTCAGTAACTTGGCATGTTGGCACATTCATGTCAACTCGTAGGCTGTCAGAGTCACTGCATTTGGCTGGAGATAGACGGCCGTAGGTAGGCATAGTTTGTGTGCAGTTCCTATGGGCACCACTGTGATGGGATTTGCGGTCACGGGACCATGCGGGGTGAGTAGGGGCCATTGCAAACACCTAATATGAGAGATTAGTAAGATGGTACAGAGAGTAACAGCTGTACGTGCACACTCCACACAACCACAGACACTTGTGACTCCCACAAGACTCCATTCACTTGCACAGCTGAGTACATTCAGTACTTACCACACATAGCACTCTGACATCCACTCTACACACTCTCTACACACCACACTCACCTCTTCGCATGTTCTGCGGCTGACGACTGCCCGGTACTCCATCTTCTTCCACAGCTGATCACGGAGAGCAAGAAAGGAGGGGAACAAAGTCCGCCACTGATGGCCGAGCGCCCATGGAAAGATCTCGTACTTCTCCTCTTCTTCATCTTCCTCCATGTCGTTAGCAAGGTACCTGAACACACAACATCAACAACTGGATCACAGCTTGTATGCACATGCACAACCCACAGAGGGTGAGTCAAAGAGTGTCACACTATATATTCTGCTGTACTCAGCCTGCGTGCTGCGGCTTCTCATCACATTGATTGCTTCCACTTACAGTGCTGCAAAGAAGTTGACTCTGGTGTACTGATCCAGGGTGAGGTTGGCCCTTCGGAAGTACACATACACCATGGCAAGCAGGTACTGCAGAGGGGGGGACAGAGGGATGGATGTGAGACCATGCAGGTGATGGGATGCTACCATGTATGGCAGCAGGACACACACATGCTAAGCCATGCAAACAGGAAGACTTACTTTGTCAGCAACCTTGGCACAGCCGTCGATCCACAAGAAATCCTGGACCAGGTCGTCTTCTGCAATAATGGACATTGATTAGCCATAATGCGCAGGCCTTGCGAAGAGCTATATCCACACTCTATAGTGTCAGCGTGGCACATTCGTCCGTAAGCTGCACACAGACTCACCCAACAGACGGAAGAACGCCGACAAGTACGATCCAACATGCTTCTCCTTGGGTTCACCTCCTCTGGTACCGGCTGCGGGTGTCTGGGGCACCGACGACTGCTGAAGTCTGCAGGGGACGAAAGACAAAGGTACACAGTTGATAAAGCACACGGCTGGGTGATATTGGAGCTGGCTACGCTTGGGCCGTCTGTTTCTCGCTTCCTCCGTCAGCCTTACCTGCAGGAGTACACCTGGAGGGCTGCGGTGCTGTCGTCCTCGTCCGCTGCCACGCACCGAGAGCGCTTCGAGAGAGGCTCGGACACATCGAAACTGCTGACCAACATCATCTCTACTTATTCAACACAGACAGTCTGGAAATGACCGTTTCCTTCTCTCGTTGTCCTTTATACACGCCAGCTCCACCGCCCGCTGTCTCGACGGGATGATGTTTACTTCAGCGTGTCGACGTGTACCCTAGACATGGCGAACAGTGAACACAAACATTACGGCTGTAGTGTCTCGCTACAGAGAGTGAGGTGCAGGCTGTCCGATGGCCCCTTGGGTGGATTCACGTTTTGTTGGATACACTAGACAGGGCGCCTCATGCCAGCATCACAGCCTGTAGTGAGCTCCCCGCACACACACAAGGCCACAATGCACCTCTGTTGAAACACCATGAAGCGGGACACCACCATTGCAACATAAGTATAGGATGAATTCAGGCGTCGCTGAATTTTACTACTTCTGCTGAAATGCAATGTTGAAGTTACCTGGGGTTCTTGACATAGTGTGAATCATTTCAAAATACTTCAAATTATGGTCCTATGTTTGTGTGTGTGTGCGTTATCTGGCATGCACGAAGCACTCCTGTCCTGTGTATCCACACAATAGAGTGCAAGCTGCATAATACATCGTAAATTGGAGCAAACACTGGAAGTGAAACTCATGGAATGTGTGTTGGTCGGTAGAGAGATCTTCTGCATGTTTGGAGTAAAACGGAATGGTATCACTTTGGTAATCAAGGAGTTCAAAGATGGTTGTGGTGGGTGTCACCTCCAAGGACAGTGCCAACCTCTGTTAATGGAGAGTTATGCACAAAAGTTCACTATTTGAGGTCCAATGTTCAAAGTGAGTTGTGCATTGATTGTTCCTGACAGCTACCTTACAGCTGCTTTGCAGCTCACTGTTAGCACCTCTGCAGTGTTATGGCTGTCCACAGCTCCGACAGTCATGTAGTCACCACCTGCCTCAGAACACGCATCAAAAAGTGTGTTGTGTCTATAGTGAATCAAGTACGGCGTGGTGCCAGAACAAAACAAGATTACAAGTGCACGCACACTACTGCATGCCTGCCTGTAATGGGATGGTGCACAAATTGATACAAACATACAGTAACTAGAGAACAACGCACGAACATGGTCACATTGTGTTATTCACATTTAAGAGGTCCCTAGTAACCTGGCTAAATGTTACTATACTTTTACTGAAATGCAATGTTGAAGTTACCTGGGTTTTCTGACATAGTGTAAATCATTTCGAATTAGTTAAGTTGTGGTCCTTTGTGTGTGTGTGTGTCCGTGTGTTTTCTGGCAGGAAGCACTCCTGACCTGTGTGTCCACACAATAGAATGCAAGCTGGAGCTCATGCTCACATTTCATTCTAACATAGAGGTTCATTCCTATGAACTGAAATCGAGGCAAAGTAATTGAGTTTCCGTTTATTCAGTCTTCAGCTGCATAATGTTTAGAGTGAATAGGAACAAACACTGGAAGTGAAACACATGGAATGTGCGTTGGTCAGTAGACAGATTGCATGTTGCACTGCATGTTTGGAGTAAACTGGAATGGCACCACATTGGTAGTGAAGGAGTTCCAGGATGGTTGTGTTGGATGCCACACTTGGTTCACTCAGTGATTGTGAGTGGTCATGGACTGAAATGCCATTGTTGGGAACAGCACACCATGCCATAATTGTACTCCTTCAGCCTGCCTTCAGCCTGCCTCCCAGTGTCCCCTATCTGTATGTGTATGGTTCACTGCATTCACAGGGCACTACATACACTTCATGATTATACCATTCACCACTGGTAATCCTTCCAATGGCCATCCTTCACCTGATCTCTAGCCGTGCTGTCTATACACATTGCCTCATCCATGTATCCCACACACAATGTACAGGTTTGTCAAACACATGACTCACACAACCTAGCACCTCACATCACTGTGAACATTTTGACCTCACTTTGATGGTGAATTTAGCATAAACATAAGCATGTACTGTTACAGAGAGTGCGCTCCAGGCTGACCGGCCTGACTCCCTGTGTGTATGCACATTTGTGGATACACTAGACAGGGAGCCTCATGCCAACATCACAGCCTGTAGTGAGCTCCCCGCACACACCACCTCCACACACAAGGCCACAATGCACCTCTGTTGAAACACCATGAAGTGGGACACCACCATTGCAAGATACAATTAATGGTAAGGTCACGTGGCTAAACTGCGTCCATTCAATGTTGAAAGAAGTGCTTGGATTTTTTGATACAATGGAATCATTTCAGCATACTTCAAATGGTGGTCCTGTATAAGTGAGTGCAATTGTGTGTGTGCGTGTGTGTGCGTGCGTGCGTGTGTGTGCACATGTGCAAAAAATGATTATCAAATCACTATCTACAGCCTAACGTAGTCACCACACACAGACAACCTACTCACCTCAAACAATGGTACAACTTGTGCAGCCATCATTGCATCCCTATCTTTGGGTGGGTTCAGCAGCAAAGCTAAGTATGGCACTACTGAGTACTGTGTGTGTGTGTGTGTGTGTGTGTGTGTGTGTGTGTGTGTGTGTGTGTGTGTGTGTGTGTGTGTGTGTGTGTGTGTGTGTGTGTGTGTGTGTGTGTGTGTGTTGAGCAATGGTTTATATACAACAGAAACACATAGGGGATATGATTTACAACACACTCACCTTGCTGATTGATTCATTGATGACAACTTCTTTAATAATTGTGAACGGCAAAAAATAGCAAGACTTGAGCCCAAGTCTGTTTTCTTTAAAAACTTGAATGCCAACTGACTGCAACACCAAGACAGTCTCTGGAAACAAAAAAGAGTGCATATTAGCTTCATGGGTGCCAATTGCCTCTCAAGGCTGAGGCCTGCTTGTAGCCTGTCAGGTTCGCACCTTGGTACACTGATCTGCTTTCAACCAGAAGGCACAATCCACTTAGTAGCAGGAGGATGAGTGATGCTGTTTGTACCACTGGTCCCTGCAACCATGCAGAACAACCACACAGTAGGTACACTGTCTCCTTCTCAGGGAGTTTAAAAGGAGGTGGTTACAAGTGTCTGATATACACAATAATTTACTGCGTTGGCAAATTCGCCTACACTTCTTCAGCACCTAATACATCTTAACACCATTTCAGGAGGTAAATGGAAAAACAAATGGACCCCAAAACTCGCAACTAGGATCCCTTTGCCTCATTACTAGTCATTAGCGGTGTTGATAACCAACATTCTATCAACATTAAATGGTGATGTAAGTCAACTGATTGTCAATACGTCTGTTATCAGAACATCACTACCAAAATGGTTTATGTCGTAAGTAAAGCCCTACGACACCTTTATAACAGTGCTGTACTACTAGTACTATGATGATACAAGTCAGTTGTCGCATTGAAGAGGTCTACAGCTGCTTTGCTGTACGTACAAATGCTTGGCATACCAGTAGACACTTAAGTGGATAATTGCTATCTACATAGGGACACCTATTGCCTGTTTACATATGGTCTTGGATAAATAATGGCAGCCATACAATGGACAGCTTAGGGAGGCCTTCCCCAGATTGATGCATGTAGTTCATGAGCAAG
Organism: Candidatus Poribacteria bacterium; assembly: GCA_965205015.1. Classification (GTDB taxonomy): domain Bacteria; phylum Poribacteria; class WGA-4E; order WGA-4E; family WGA-3G; genus WGA-3G. The sequence goes on from CBDBFQ010000001.1 coordinate 5,671, forward strand.
CAATGTGCTTGCAAGAAGGGAGCATTCTGCTCGAGGAGTTGCTGCCTATCATTCTCGCCCGTCCCGTGTTGGGTCCAGGTTGGCGTGGGCAGCCGTGACGGTGCACTGCGACGACCTTGGAAGTGCTCCAAGCCTATATAGGCATCCGTACGCGTGTATTTAAAGAGCACCAGCTAGGTGTCGTCAGTTAATGAAGGAATTGCATGCAGATTATGATGCTTACGGGGCTGACTGCAATCGATGCTGCGCTGCACAGCGCTAAAGCCACCAAAGCCATACACAGCTGTGTGCATCTGCGTCCGTTCCTCGCTGTGATCACCAGTCCACTGTACTGTGTCCCGACAACTTGAAAAGTAGACACTTGTATCTTGGGGCAACAGGAATCCTCGACGTTAGATAAGGCCATACTACGTATTCGATCGCCTTGACGAACTAGCGAATCCGCATTTGGTCACTGGAACTTCGCGGCCATTTTGTTCCTTTCGCAATACTTCCTTTGGACAATCGAGCTCAAGCACACCAATATCATTAATTAATTTCAACAGAAGAACAATTATACATAACCATGCAATATATAGAGGCATCAACACTTACACAGTATAACTATATGAAATTACATATAGGGGCAATGTGTGTGTATATGTGTAATTAATTTATGTATGCATTAAAAGCGTAGCTAACTACAAACCCTATTTTAGATAAAATAAAGTAGCTCTGTGATATAGTACAATATGCGTAAAACAACTACAATTTTATACAGCAAGTAGCATCTCAGAGGTTTACGGGTGTATATCTATTCCTCTAACTATAGCTAGCTAGCTACTCCATCCGTCTTCTAAAAGGATTCCCACTGCGCTTGTAATATTGAGCAAGCCTGGGAATGAAATGTAGGATACACGCCAGGTTATGTAGTAATGCAAGTGATTGAAGCGAGCCCACAGCGCAATTAACTGCAGCATGTTATACAATACTAGGAGAGGCTACTGAACTTGGTAAGGGATTTAGCTACTGTGTGCAGGAGTTCGTGTGGAGCTAGCCGATTTAAGAGTGTACATACACACTCCCTTGTTCTTATGCACAAGTACGCGTATCACACTATGAGGGCTATGTGGGCTAGGTTTACATGACATGCTGCTGGTTTGCACTGTTGCCTCCTTTGTCAGGCGAAAAGCCAAGGCACTACACACTTGCAGCATCCACGTGTATGTGCGCGCAGTGGAACCTGTCAAATGTGGGACCGTGGAATTCTGCTACAGATAGACATGTCTGCAGTACAGTGCAAGACAATGCGAGCAGTCAGAGGAGAGAGGCTGTTGATGCTCGTTTGCACTGTTGCCTCCTTTGTCAGGTAAAAAGCCAAGGCACTATGCACTTGCATCCACGTGTATGTGCGGAGTGGAACCTGTCAAATGTGGGACCGTGGAATTCTGCTACAGATAGACATGTCTGCAGTACAGTGCAAGACAATGCGAGCAGTCAGAGGAGAGAGGCTGTTGCTGCTCGTTTGCACTGTTGCGTCAACCTGCTGATGTACCTAGATGAGAACCTGTCACCAGAGAGGCTGAAAGGCTGCCCCTCGATGCATCCGCGTGCAAGAGGAGTACAAGCATTACATGCGCCAGGTCGAATCATTATATACGCCAGGGTGTGTGGACAACCCACGGGCCAAATGCTCCCAAGAGGAGGTACCTAGGCACCATTTCAGCCAAGCTGCTGATGTACCTAGATGCGAACCTGCCACCAGAGAGGCTGAACGTGCTGCACCTCGATGCATCCGCGTGCAAAGAGGAGCACAAGCATTACATACACCAGGTCGAATTATTACATATGCCAGGGTGTGTGGACAACCCACGGGCCAAATGCTCCCAAGAGGAGGTACCTAGGCACCATTTCAGGCAAGCTGCTGATGCACCTAGATGAAAACCTGCCACCAGAGAGGCTGAACGTGCCGCACCTCGATGCATCCGCGTGCAAAGAGGAGCACAAGCATTACATACGCCAGGTCGAATTAGTACATTGCCTGCCAGGTTATTTCAGTAGATCGGCTCAGATGAGCCAGAAGGATGTTGGCGCAGGTGGTATCCATCCATTGGCTGACGCAACTGGATCGATGCTTGCTGCTAGAGAGGTTGGACTGCCCGTCTCTGTAGGGATACGTGCGAAGGGGGAGAATGCCTTTATATACATTATCATCCACTCAGCAGTGGTATCAGATGCCAGTGGCGGCTCTGCACAACTTGCTCTGCCAACTTGTCGCCTGATCTCACCACCAGCATCGAGTCAACGTGAGCAAGCCACCACTGGCAAGCCTGTACTGTCTATTGACCTTGACAGTGCTGCTCAGTTTGTGAGCGTTCCCTTCAAATGCCTAGAAGGCATATAGAGCAAAGCAGCAGAGCTCATCAGCACTGAGAATGCCATTGTACCTACACCTGGGCAGGACCTCACTGCCAGAATGGTGCTAAGCTATAGTCGCCAGATGCCTTCCTTGGTCACACCCAAGAAAGGAGGGGACTTTGGCTGTGACTCCAACTGTGCAAACTGGAAAACACATTGGGGATTTGCTCCCACTGGTGGCAGTTGCAGATATCAATGGCAAACTGATGGAGTTCCTGTCAAAGAAGACAAAGAGGACAGCTAACATGACTAAACTGCTGACAGACATTATGCCAAGAGGGCTGCGGAAGGAAGGGAGGAGTTGCACCACAGACCCACAGTCAAGGAAGCCATCACAACTAGCTACAACAAGGGTTGAGATGAGATGAGCGCATACCAATCTGCAGGTACTGATTCCTCGGTTCCAACCCAGCAACCAGTCATGATGCCACTGTCCCCTAACTTTCTGCTTCCGCACCTGTTGCAGTCGACGGCGTATGGTGCAGCAATGGTCCCCTACCCACCATTTTATCACAATCAAGTGCTTGGGGTAGGATACCATGTAACTCCTAGCCAATACTTGCTGTACAAGCCGCACCCATTGTCGTCTTTCTCTTTGTGTTACATTGCAGGTAACATCAGCACCTGCATTGGCTGCAAGAGGAAGTATCCAAAGACCCAGGTAGCAAAGGAAGATCTATGCATCAAACATGAAGAATGGCGGCAGTTTACGGCTCCAAGCAGTGGTACACAGTACACCACAGTCTAAATTTGGGAAAGCGTACTACCAATGTAAGGTGGATTGTGTACGGATGCAGCACCCTCACTTCCAGCCACAAGAGCTGCAAGCACCACCAGAGGTAGCAGAGAACCTTTTGTCTCGACAGAAACAGTACTTCTACACTGCATTTAGCTTGGCAGTTTAGGGATACATACATTACGTACTGTACATGTATGCTAATCTAGGTGCTTTCATCATGGATACTTTGCTTCTGAACTTGTAGCAAGCTACAGGTGCTGATCACTCACAAGTAGCTACCCTTGACGTTTGATATGGTTAAACTAGTCTTGTACGCACTACAAACAAGCACAACCAACCAGTACAGAGTCATTACGCAAGTACCGTTGACGCAAGTCACTTCACTCTTCTGTTCTCCACGATAAAAGGCAGAGTGTCTTCCAGCGAGGGTGCCCCATCAGCCCCTGCCGCCCGCATCCTCCTCGTGTCGCCCGCATCCTCTTCATGTCGCCCGCATCCTCTTCATGTCGCCCGCATCCTCCTCATGTCGCCCGCATCCTCCTCATGTCGCCCGCATCCTCCTCATGTCGCCCACATCCTCCTCATGTCACCCGCATCCTCTTCCTAGCTAATGTGAAACGACAAACCAAACAAAGGCAGCACGATCTGTTCGCAAAACAAGATGGCGGACACCGATTATGACATCATAATTACACTTTCGCATAATATTACAGGAGTCCAGTAGTCCAGTATAATATAGTCCAGTCCAGCGAATACAGACACCCGCCACAAGGGTCTTCGCCAGTCACAAAACTCTTTTTGACTCTTGTGGTTGAAGCATCTCGCCAATCGCCCTTGTTTGCTACATATTTGCTTAGCAACAACTCAAGTTCACTCTACTCTGTATTATACACAATGTAGGAGCAAAGTTTTGAAAACATGATAGTTTTAAGAGGATTACAGCACATATAATCACTTTTAATAGCAGTCGAGCAAACAAGGACTATCTTTGTTCATTATTCATTTGTCCAGCGCCTTTCTTTCAATCATCATGTGTTGTTTGGCTCATTGTAGCAAATCACATCCTCATGTTATGCGGCCACGTGCTCACTCACAAAACCAGTTTGAAGGACCAATGCACATCAAAACCACGTCACCAGGTGGTTTTGGCTACATGCAAATCGAAAGCATATTGAACCTGAATGCGTATTACAGTATGTGCGGACACTCAAAAGTGCATTGACGTGAAATGAATGTCCATCCGACATGGTCAATGTCCATAGCAACAACTCAAGTTCACTCTACTCTGTATTATACATAACGTAGGAGGGAGACTGGTATGCCAAATCTACCACATACTCCCTTAAAATATTGGGACTACAAACAAAATAAGAATCTCTCCAGCTCACTGACGACTGTGACTGTGCCTGTGCATATCCAATATAATTATAACCACACAGCAAGTAACAGAGGAGACAAAGAATCAAGCTAGATATTCCACAGCTGCATGCAAAATTACAAATACATATGCCAAACATACCATACACACATTGCTTCAGGAGTGTAAATGGAAAACCATGGTACCCCAAAATTTATTATAGCTTCCATCATCGGCTCCCGTAATGACTATTGCGATGCCTTACTATATAGTCCTCATCAGTATGGCTAATGTTGTAGTGTGGGGCATTTGGAGTGCAAGGCATGTCCTCACTTTTGTATCCATGTACATTAGAATGTGAATCAATACCACCTGATCCAGTGCACAGTTTTCAAACTTTGCAGGCTTGACAACCTCATATGTGTGAAATGCATAAGCACTTGATGAGCAAAGTTTTGAAAACATGATAGTTTTAAGAGGATTATAGATCCCGTTGCCGTGATAACGGGAGTCTATACGCTGCGCCAAAATTCTATAGACACACAGCAAGCGTTTCGCGCGGGCAAATAAATCCTATAGAGCCCCTGGCGGGCACTTCGCGGTGGGATCTAAATCCTATAGATCCACTGGCGGGCACTTTGCGGTGGGATCTAAATCCTATAGATCCCCTGGCGGGCACTTCGTGGTGGGATCTAAATCCTATAGATCTCCTCCCGGGCACTACGCGCGGCTAACGATAACGTCATTTAAAATGCAAATGCCATAATGGTAATGATACTAAATAATTGGCATTATAATACTGCCAAGAGTCGCAAGTCAAAAGTCGCTAAGTAGCTTTTCTAGCTCTTCGGCTGTCACAGTAGGCACTGCTTCTTGCTTCACGTGGTACAGGACTGGACGTCGAAGTCTCTTTTGCTGATACAGAAACAACTACGTGATTCCTCAGCCATTCTAACGAAAACACAGAATCGTTACTAGAGACGCCGACTTCGTCAAGAGAAGAAAGAAGGTAAGGTGATTGGGCTAGACCATAGTTTCGGATCTATAATAGTTAAATGCCGACCAATCAGTGTCTACGGGATTTAGACCACTCAGCACTCGGGCGCTTCGCGCCCTCGAGCTTCGTGGTCTAAATCCCGTAGACACCTCTTGGTCGGCATTTAACTATTACACAGCACATACATCACTTTTATTATCAGTCGAGCAAACAAGGACTATCTTTGTTCATTATTCATTTGTCCAGCGCCTTTCTTTCAATCATCATGTGTTGTTTGGCTCATTGTAGCAAATCACATCCTCATGTTATGCGGCCACGTGCTCACTCAAAACCAGTTTGAAGGACCAATGCACATCAAAACCACCTCACCAGGTGGTTTTGGCTACATGCAAATCGAAAGCATATTGAACCTGAATGCGTATTACAGTATGTGCGGACACTCAAAAGTGCATTGACGTGAAATGAATGTCCATCCAATGCACATTCATGCACACGTGTGGACAGGTCTTTAGTCATAACCTGAGAACAGGGACTTTCACTACACATAAGTGTGAGGCCAAAGCTAAGCCAACGCCATGCACTGCAGCCAATTTCTGAGTCCACTATTGATAACTGTTCTGTTTCCTCATCGTAGCCATTGGACAGGATCTAACTTGCACATAGCAAAAGGTAAGGTAATTGTCCTAATTCCAGAAATATGTTAATAAAGATAACTACCTCAACCTGCCAACTGCAACACAGCCAAACGCCACAGACACACAGATGGCACACATTTATGAAACCCAAACAGATGTTTAATACCATTGGCATTAAAGAATACCAGTTAAATAAATAATCCAATGGGAAGATGTACAAGTTTTGCAAATGAGACTTGAGCCACAGGCCAGAGCTGAGTTCCAAGTTACAGTAAGACCAATGAATGAGGCAGTGTTGAGTAGGCTAAGAAGTGCGCTCTGTTCTTTCTGCCAGGTGATAGAGCAAGGTTGAAGGGGTATAACCAAGAAACAGGGGAAATGACCCAATAACTAGGTAGCAGTCATTTTTCTGCACAGATTCATGGTCAACATTAATAGTTAGCAATGCACTATAGAGTAGAGTTGCACCGATAATCAGATCGGTAATCGGTATCGGCCGATATTGGGACATTTCAACTATATCAGTAATCGGTATTTCCATCGTTTCTCCTTACCATTCTGATTACAATTGGTCTTGACGGTACCAACACTTGGTATACAGATGTCTGTCTACCAATTGTTTCCACGCTAAATATTTTGTAACAGCAAAAGGCAGCCTTACATAGACTTTTGCCATAATCTCCTAGAAATGTTGATAACACTCTCAATTTGCTCATTATTGTATGTGTGTAATAGGAAGCAGATGCAAAAGTCAAACAATATCAGGTTTCCCCCACTCCCCCCCCTACCCCTAAAGTAAACATACCCTCACCAAAATACATCTGCAAGCTTCAGGAATGCAGTGTTGATTAGGACTCGAAATGGAAACTGGACGATGAGGCCAGTTCCCAGAGGTTGGGAAACTTCTTGATTGCTTCACACTGTTCACCAACATTGTTCAAACGGACGCAAACCTAAAGCATCCAAACTGAACAACAGTCCATATGTGTATACACATACACACACACAACACCATAACACACAAACACACCAAACATACATAAACTTGCACTTCACATATGCTGTGTTCACTTACACATATACAGTCTGCACTTTTGAGGCAGGAGTGAAAGGGACTTCAAAGAGGGGTTTAAGAACATACATATATTAGAGGAGACTAATGGCAATTGACACAATTAGCTCTAATGGTATTCCATTATGGCTGTGTCTGTGAGTTTCCTGAGCAACGTTTAAACCCTTCATTTTCAGCATATGTATATGCTGCCGAACCTTGCTCTAAGAAGCAAAACTCACTACCTTACAAAAATTATGTTTTCAATACAAATAGTGCATTTGCACCTGTGGCAGTCCCACAATGTGCCTATGCAAATATGTGCAAGTCAGCAAAAGCACCACTGGCACGCATTGCATAAGGTGATTACCACCATGGGCAATATTTGTTCCAGCTGATGCAGGAAACGCCACTAGTGCAGGTTGCAAAGGGTCAGGACCAGCTTGGACACAAATACATACGTAGAAGCAGGATGCAGCAACCAAATGCACTCGCAACTGTGGTGGACAATACCATCTGCAACTTGTGCTGATGATGTTTAAGCATGTAGTAAGTAGTGCGTTTACTGCCATGCACACACAAATACAAATAAGTACACATTGTAACTCACCCTGGTAACACAAGGCCACATGATTAGGGGGTAAGCGCAATATTCGTGCTATTTGCTAGTAAGAAAATGCTCCAGTGCAAGTTGCAAGTCAGTCCAACATCAGAAATAGTTGGGGTGGCATGCCGTTACCAATGCAGCTGGAGCAGATGTATGTAGGCAGACTAATGCAACTTGTGCAAGGGCACAACAACAACCATTTCATCCTCATGCATACTTTAGTTTTGGCTTCTTCATAGTAGAAGTTCATAAAACTCCAGCTGCATTGGTTTCTGCATCCCACTACAATTTCCTCTTATGCTGGAATTCTGTAACTTGCACTACCAATGTTTCCAATGGACTTAACATGTACGCTTGGACCTAATGGGTCTGTCACTGAGAGAAGTGTCACCTCCGAAAAAACTACCACCAAAGTACTTTTACAATGGAGTGCCTGCTGTAATCGGTCTCCCTTCCCTTCCAGCCACAAAATGTCCCCCCTGCATCAAGTACCAAATCACAACAAATGCCAAAGCCCTGGGTACTCTTAGTAACCAAATTACGAAGTTTCTTGGGAATTGGTTGCAAACATAACCGCACAGTTCGTGCACCACACTTAAGACAGAGCAGCCATATCCAAGCATATCGATTGTGCACCATTTTACTGGATAGTACCAATAGGCAAACCTAACCTTGATTGTTTCCCAAGTCTCCTAAGGACCCACTGACACCAGAGTGGCCAGAGAGGGATGCACAAAGTGAACCATACACACGGACACACCATAACAAGTTAGCCTAGGCTGAGTTTGAGGATGAGTTAGTAGTATGCACTCTAAATCTCGTAGGTCAATGCGCACAGGTTCCATTCCGCCCATACATAAAAACATACAAGCTAGCTACCGCTTCACTTTGTCCCAGGCTCCTCCTCCTCTTCCTCAAGTGAATAACTGTCAGGAGTCCTGCACTAGCTTGCGTGGTATCTGCAGGCATCAAATTCAGATAGCCCAACGCCTGCACTGGAGTGAAATCATAATGGGGACACCTATCGCTCAAGGGGGACATCATATGGCAACAAACAAGCTGCCAAAAACTGTCCAGGGGGACCAAAACAGCAAAAAACGTCAGTAATGGTCCTCTTGGACCAGCTCTGGGAGACACCATTATCAGCACAGCAACATCCGAAGCTCACTTGGGGTTCAATAGGCTTAGCACACTCAGGCCCATAGTCAACCATGGAAGAGTTAGCAGTAGGCAGAGGTTTAAGGATGCTTTATCCCATTATGAATTTCCAGACATTGTGAAGAGTTGGTCTTCCCCCCATAGTATAAAAAGCTATTTTTCCATATGGCTAATCCGGCATGGCATAATTTACGGTGACATACAGCATGCTGATGTGCTACATCTATAATCTGTACTCCCAACGTAATAACGTTATATGTCTTACGTGTACGTACAAGAAACAAAATCACCGTTCTGCCCAGGTCATATCTAGTAAAGCATCACTGCAACAGCAGTCCTGTTGAGCTTCTGCCACCAACAATAGTGCACAATGCCCCAAATCAGGTCGAACGCTTCGTACACCAGTAAATCTCACCTTTGTCAACTTCTATCAGCGCCACATTGGCTGCTTGGCGCAGGTCTTGGGATTTAGGATCTACATGCTTCCAAGCCTCCATTTGTTTACGGAGCCCTACTACTTCCGGTGAACGAAAAACGCGATAGTGAGGAGGCTATAGCGCGCTCAGTCGTCAGGGATCTGAACATGATTACAGAGTTGCTTTTAGCAGTTTTATAGCATGGTTTCCTGAATATGATGAAAATTCCAACGATGGCGTGAGTGTAGGAGCATGCAGAAACAGGGGAGACTACCACGGGTGCACAGCAATGCATGAGTGCTCTGTTGTGGATCGTGCGGGGAATCGCGCCTTACTCTAGCGCATCATTTTGTGGTGCATCGATTTGCAGTGCAGGCGTTTAGTGCATCGGTTTGCCGTGCAGATTGTAGATTGTGTACTGGTGTGGAAATACTGGCCAGGGGAGGGGGAGAAACCACATCATTATTCAAACAGTATATGGCGTGATAGAGCATTGAGGAAAGTGCTATGGAAATGCCCTGGTAAGGTAAGGGGGAAAAAGTAAAAGCAAAGGTCTAGAGCTAGGTCTGTGCAGTTATATACATATGTCACATAAACAGAACAGTGTTTGGGCATGCATGTTAGCTAAGTGGATCATCCGGCTCAGTCTCTGCTGTTGGGAGGTTTAGCAGCCATGTTCCAGGGTGATTTCTGGGCTGAAAAGATCGTGTAGCTACCAGAGGTAGGTGCTTTTGCTGCATCAGTCAGGGCTCTTCGTCTATCAGAGGCTTTGCTCTGTGGGGCAGCATGTTTTAGAGCCGCATCCGCCTCGCGTGTGTAGTGGCCTAAGCAGCCAATCAATGGTCAGCAGTTGAACTTGATAGCCCAGGGCAGATAGGTCTGAATCTAAGATCTGGTAGTTGGCTTTCCCCTGCTTCCGGGCTCTAGCATTCTTGATGCTGGAGAAGTTGTTACAGGGCACGGTGAGCTCCAATATTGTGGCATGCTTGCCATCAATGACAAAGACGTCCGGCCTGGCAGTAGTCCCAACGATGGTGGGGGGATGGTTGCAGGAGGGGACTCACATGCCCTGTACCATGTCGTGGCGCCACGTGCATCGTCCATCCGTCAAGGCTGTTGGGCTGCAGTTCAAAACATGCTGTGCATTGCAGAGTGGACCGTTACCTAGCAGTTCACGAGTTATGCAACATGCACTGGTTTGCACCACAGCGCAGCCACGTAGTCTGATGAGCCAACCCCTTCCCTCGTTTGCGCAATAAGGTCTGATCTCCCAGACTACACAGCCCCACGCCACACGCGGGTTATAGCATAGCTAGCTACATTCCCTAATACCCAAATTTACGTAGGCTAAATGGAATTATATTGGTAGCAGATTCTGATCAAAACTAAAGAAGGCCACAAACTGACGCACCATGCTGAAAGCGGGCTCAGCCATTGCGCTTGCTTGCACGTAGCTACACTTCACTTGAAGTTGCCGCCATTTAAATGACGTAATGGCCCCTTGCAAGCTGCTTCCAACTATACAAGTCTAACCAATATAAAATTGCAGTTCAATTGAAGTCTAATTGATTACCGTATTTCTTCTAATTTTTCGTCCTTCCAATTTTTTGTCATCTTGGACAAACCGTATGGTTTTCTTCTGACGAATTTGTTGTCTTCTAATTCCACGTCTGTCTTCCAATTCGCCGTCATTGTAACAGCATTCTATAGTGACGACATTGTTTGTAGCTTAAGCCGTTGGCGATGGACCAAGAGTTGTGCCGGTACGTGCTGCTGTAAACTCCTGAACTTTGAGCTCTGCTCCCATCGTTGTGTACATAAGGCTTGCATGTCTGTAACCTCCTAAGGTGCTTTTGTGTAGCCCGGTGATTATAGCCCAGGCATCAGTGCTTATCTACTGCATGCAGTATGGTAAGGGCGCTTAATTTCAGAGGGTTCTTAATTCCGGACATTAGATATTTTCTCACTGCTGTTTCAACAAATACTCAGCTGTGACTTGACCACTTACTGCTTGCTTTGTGTGCAGTAAGTGGATGAATTATAGGTGAGTATTACTTACACTGATGGCAAGATAATACAGGTGTCCAGAATTAGGAACCATCTGAAATTAGGTGCACTAACCTTACACACAAGGTGATGATGCACTGTGTAGCAATCTTATGCAGTGCTATTAGTTACCTACATATCTGTCTGCCTACCTACCTACCTATTATTATACAGCTTCAGAGTTACTCTTCAGGAGAAGTGTATATGCGCCTACGTTTGTGGGGTCCAGTCGTTTACCATAGATAAGTTAGCTAAGTTATCAAATGCACTTCTGACCACTCTACTAAATGTTTGCAATGCCATCAATACTGCACACAGGTGCAGTTCCCCATTGTTACTAAGTGCCTGTGGGGGGGCTGTGACATTCTGGTGACTTTGCAAAGGGTCCATCTGTAGCACTTGGGAATAGATAGGGAGAAGAAGTCCATCCACATTCTCATGTTGGGGCAGCTTAACTTCACCTTTGACCCATCATCCCTGCTCTTATGCAAGGGTTTGCTGTGTAGGTGAATGATGGAGTAGATTAAGGTGTGATATCACAGCGATGGACTCCTAAGTCTGAAGACTAACTAGTTGTACCATTATGTCCATAGACCTCTGAAAATGGCTAAGGGCAGGAAAGAAAGGTGGAGCCACCGGGATTCAAACCAAGGGCCTTTGGCTTTCTGTGCCAGTGCTCTGCTGCTGAGCTACGACTCCCACCGGCAACCGCCCCTCAACCCTCAATGGTATCGGCAACCACCCTCAACCCTCAATGGTACAACTACAGTGTTCGGACTTAGGAGTAATCACCGTCGGAGTCCATTGCTGTGACATCGCTCATTGACTACTCCATCATTCACCTACACAGCAACCCTTTGCATAACCAACACCATACCAAGAGCAGGTCACGTACATAAGGGCAAAATTGAGGGTGGTTGCCGGTGGGAGTCGTAGCTCAGTGGCAGAGCACTGGCACGGAAAGCCAAAGGCCATGTGTTTGAATCCCGGTGGCTCCACCTTTCTTTCCTGCCCTTAGCCATTTTGAGAGGTCTACGGACATAATGGTACAACTAGTTAGTATTCTGACTTAGGAGCCCTCACCATCGGAGTCCATCGCTTATTGCTCAATAATCTACTCCATCATCCCTGCTCTTGTAGTACTTTATAAAGTATTAAACCATGTGACCTCATCAGCTGTGTCTGCCTGTTTTGACTTTTCCCAAGACACCGCAGCTGCCACTCAAGATGGCCACATTGGTCAGCAATAACATATTAATCACGGTGATGTCTGCCACTACAGCAGGTGTGCTGAGCAAGTGTAGGCAGTGATTAAATGATGAGGAATGCATTTCTTCACAACTTCCTGATAGTATAATTGGAAGTTGTAGCTGAGATTGAGCCACTTGTTGAGGTATAAGGTCGGTTGGTAGATGTGTATTCGTCACAGTTGATGGATGTGGGACCTGGAAAGCAGTCATACTGTATAAATGTGTACATATCAACAGTAGTTGATACTGGTGCATGTGTGGTAGCCACAGATCTATGAAAGAAAACATTGCTTTGATCTGCTGTTGGGAATTAAGTGTTGGGTGGTACAGTATATGGTCATCCTTCAGTATGTCACAATTTAGTGAGCCTTTCTGTACATCAGTATTACAAGGATGGCACAAATTGACATTTAACCCTATGGTACATATAGCAGAGTGTCTCCCTTGAGCCATGGACTAGACACTGCAGTCAATCACAATAATTTCATAGTTGCTAGTTCTCCCAATTCTACATGTGAGCTCGGCTGAGCAAGAGGAAGTGTCCAGCATGCATTAAGTGCTGCCGAATAGATGTAGATGTGTGGATATGTGAGGGGCAGTTTACATAATGGTGGTGTTATTTTTGCCTACAGGCTGTCAGAATGGCCAAGGTAGTAGAGCAAAAAAGTTTCCTCTATCGCAGCCTAGCAGTCACAGGATGAAATGCTGGTATAGACTTTGTTCCTTTATAGTCAAGTCTGGTTGTTTCCGGTGTAAATTGTCTGTTGTGTGACACCTTCTGCTATAATATGTGATACAATCCTCTCCACTGAATATTTGTAAGAGATAGCCAGTTCACTTCTATCCATACTTCGCCATCCTCTTATACGTAGTTCTCATAATGGATAGGAACTTTGATGTGATGACTCGTTATGGCAAGATGGCTATGTCTTCACAGTGTAAGGAGTCCATTTTGGCATACTGCATTATTGAGGTAAGCAGTAAGTACTCTGTATGCAAGACTCATTTGCTTCTCCATCTGTAGCATATTTCACTGCTGGTGTTGCACTCCTAGGTATTGTTATTGCCATGCCATATAATCCTATACTGAGCACCTGACATCACTAGTCTAAGCTGATTGATTGCAACTTTCCTTGTATCTGTATTAGCAAACTCTTCTATCATTGACACCCCAAAGTGGAACTCTTCCTACAGGTGCCACAAGCTGTTATCACTCCTGTCAACCAAGGTGCCTGGTGCAGTGACCTCTCTAGCCTCTACGGGAATGGTATTGTGACCTTTGCAGCCCTCATTTGCTCTTGGCCTTCCTTAATGTCTCTTTATTGTGCCCTTTCTATTATATAGCACTCTTCACGCTTGCCATGGTGCCAGAAGGGCTTGCAATGCATGCACCTCATCATTATGAATACAATGTAATAGGAAATTTACCAGGCCTCCACTGTGTGTACATTACCTTTGGCAAGAACACTGACCAGGTGTATCCGTTGGAGTTTTGTGCCATGGTTTAGGGGATACCATGCATTACAGCCATAAGTACTCATGCTATACATGCCATGCAGTCTGGTTCCTCTTACTGAATGCAGGTAGATTTACGTATGGCCTCAGACACTTCCTTGTAGGAGTTGTACTATTCATTTTACATCTTTAGTGTAATAGATACACCCACCACCCTGTGCAAGTTGCAATGTGTACATATTTACATGTGTGCGCAATGGTAAAGCCACTACTTTGTTTTAGGAAAACTCCACTTGAACCTGCGTGTGGTGGCCCATGGTCTTGCAGAGGCATCAACCAAGTTCCTGCGAGAAGTCCTCGACCACCTCCTCTATTATTCTGGATGTGTGGCAAATGGCGCAGAGTAGTGGCTGGAGTAAAGGTATGAATACTTTGTTTGTTGCATACTTTATGCTCTTCCACGGTCTGATCACATATCAATCAGGTTGCTTTCCATTAGCCCCAAATGCTCTAGCCAGGGTAGAATGTTGGCCAAGGTCAGCAATCTGTGAATAGCATCATTCTGTCACTTTGCCAACAGCTAAGACCATGGTTGGAATGTAGCATTAGTCATATTATGTTCTACAAGCAAATGGAATTGTGTGAAGTATATTGTCTGTTTATGTTGCTCACTGTCTGTGGTCACTGACACACATAGGGACATGCACACTGTACTCACTTTGGCAGCACAGGAAATGGCCTACCATGGCTCACAGTGACTTATATATGACATGCAGTAGCAGTTCCAGAACATTCTCACAAGGCCATTACTGCATATTAATCAGTAGTCTGTTATCACTTCGATTTGTTAGATCCGGATCTCTCACACTCTTTAGAGTCACTCTCCCCCTCTTGGCTGTAACAAGGTAGGGGCTGTCCCATACTGAATCGGCAGACTGGGCAGGGTGTCAGTATTTGTGTTCATCTAGCCCCACTTATACTGCGCTGTAAACTGGCATGGCTGTAGAGCAGGATTCCACCTTGCAAAGAGTGCCCTTCATCTTATCCAACCACTTCAGCAAGTACGTGCGTGATGGTTGGTTTGAATATTAAATGGTCTACAGCAAGCATCTATACAGATAACTTAATGGCAGGCTTTTCAACTGTTGAATAGGACCCTCCAACAGGAACCAACTTCTTTCTAATGCATCCTTTCTACAATGAATAGCTTTTGTAAATCTTGGCTCCTTAGAATCAGATAGGTGCAGATGATTTCCTTCAACTACAGTATAACATGAAAGCCTCATCACAGGCTGTTGTGTATCTGACTAGGTTGGGAGCAATCTTTCTCCTCAGGTCCATCATGGGCTGGGTATCTTGGCAAAGTCTGGAGTGAATCTATGATAATAGCCTGTGAGACCCAGAAATGTTTCCACTAGCTTCTTTATTTGTGGGATAGGACATCTTTCTACTGCCTCCACCTTGGATGGCTGAGGACGGACCAAACCATTGCTCACAATGTGTCAGATGTACCTATATTAATATTCAGTCATTGCAAAGTGGCATTTTCTTGGGTTGGTGGTCAGTCATTGCTCAGTTTTGTATGGTACTTAAGGTAGTAGGGAAGGCTCAGAGCTTCCTTTGGAATACATTACTTCTGGTTATGTAACTCTGAAACCATATAATCAAGAAGCTTGATTATTGCAAATGTGATTGTCAAGGAAATTTCTCATAATCTGGCGTTAGCCATGAATTGATCAAAAAATATAGCTTCAGAAGAACTCAAACGCCTTCAGGAAAACTCTATCTAGTTGTGCCCTGAATAGCTGAGAAGAACCAAACCTGGGATATAGTATCTACAAGCATGTGTGCACAAAGCTATGGGAGGCCACCTTCACCAAAGTTGCGGTAACTTGCTCACGAATGCGAATTTCAAAGTGGCCTCCCATAGTTTTCTGTGCGTGTTTGTGTACATTCCGATGAACCCAACCGCATTTGAAGATTTGGCAGCGCTGCAGACTAGATAGCCCAGCAACACTTTTGTCCTACACACTACTATAGTGGTGAGCATACAGTGAGTTGAATGCGATGTAAAAACATGCAACATTGCACACCGATGCCACGAAGAGAGCACTAGAAGTCTTCGTTGGCGCTTAAAACCCTTTCACGGTGCGAGGAACGAGCGATTTCTAAATTCAGTCTTTACACACCACGTAGTGGATAATTGCTTGGTTTTCACACCTCGACTTCAAAGTGTCAAGCTTGTGAAGAGATGGCCGTCGTCCGTTGTAGTGCAGATGGCAATCGAATGCTAGAAGTTCCGTAGCATGGTAGCGAAGGCTTTGGTATCCAAGGGAGTACTCTTATGACCGGGGCGCTCGAAGAGAGAGCCCTTCCACGCGAATAGGATGAAGTACGGTGACGGTGTAAGTGGAACAGGAGTCGCTAACTGTTCTTTCCGCACAGAACGCAGGACATCGGTGGAGGCTCCACCGTCGATAGAGTACAGTTATTTCAACCCTGTTTAGATCGAAACGGCGTACCTTGAACGTTTGCAACAGTTGATCTGCACGACAATCGTTCGACGAAGTGTGTACCACGAAATGCGTTCTGGAGGACTTGCTGGAGAGCATTACCGGCGTTGGATATGAGCGGACGTGCTTGAACAGCTTCCAATACCAATATGGGGTGTAGAATGTAGCCAAAAAGGGTTGGAAACAGCGATTTTGCTGAAGAAATAAGTATTGGTCTCATTAATTACCTGTCACCTACAGTGCACCACCTTTTGGCTATAATTTCTATCATCCATAACGCGTGGGGAAGGAGTGATTGCCACCAAAGTTCAGATATACACACCACACCCCTGAACCAACAACTGTACCAGATTTCATGCAATTTGATTTGGCTCTGCAGTTTGAGCACATCATCAAACACCCCAAGACAGATGCAGAAGGCAAGGTACATTGTGTATCATTATGGGACAATGGTATAGTCTTCTTGGAAGTCACTAGGCAAAGATTTGATTCTTTGCCAAATGTTTCGGCAGCTGGCTGCTGCCTTCTTCAGTGGTAATGGCTTACAGAGTGTGTGGTGGTTAAATACGTGAGGGTGACAGTTGATGTGATGGGTAATGATGCAACAGTTAACGATGAATGAAATTAAAATGTAATTGAAATGAGTGTTAGTAATTAGCAGTTGGTGAGATGTGAATTATGAATGTTTAATGAGGGTCTTGTAGCTGTGGGGGAGTGAGCCTAACTCTCTGTTCAGGGGATTGGGTTCCTTGTGGATGGCCCAGGACTCCAGGAGGCACCGTCTAGAAGTGTGGGGGCAGGTGTCGATAACGTGTACCTCATCCCATTGGATGGGGTGTCCAGTAGAGTTAGAGTGCTCTGCTAGGACTGAGGTGGCTATGTCACTGTAGCGTACTGACCTTTGGTGTTCTTTTATCCGCTGGGCTAAAGTTCTACTGGTTTGTCCTTTGTATGCTCTTGGGCAATTGGTGCATAGAATGCGGTAGACAGCGCACGATCTTTCTTGTTCGGGGATGGGTCCTTTTGGGTGTACTAAGATTTGCCGTTGCGTGTTTGTCCGACGAAAAGTGGTTCTGATGCCTAGTGGTGATAAGATCTGTCTAATGGTCGCTGAGGTGCCTCTGATGTAGGGTATAGTGGTGAAGGTAGTGGTGGTTGGTGCTTGAGAGGGTAAAGTTTGGTCTTGCGAAGGGTGAGAGTGACGTTGGATGGGTCAAGCTTTGTGCAATACTCCATGAAGCCACCATGGTGCACCTCTAAGTGGTGTCTATGGTGCAATGAGTATTTGTGAGCTGTTATAACTAGTTATAACCAAATTCATGGAACTCACAGCTCGGAAGGGAAAAGGCGACAGGGGAAAAAGGACCAGCGGCCATGCTCAAACTCGGGACCTACGCTCTATCGTGGAGTTTCAGCCACGCGAGCCACGGAGACCGGTCGAGATCCTTCGTCCCCATCACTCTTATGTGCCAGTCACAGTTGTGCCGCTATCCAGCGACACTTGTGCATGTGACCCTTCCCTACTATCTTAAAGCCTGCTGGATCTTCATCTAACCATAGCACATGGTCTTCTAATGTGTACGTGTACCTCAAGATCTTGTACGCATGCTGCAATAAATAGCTTGCAGTACTTACAGGCCAGACTACAAGGGATTTAGTATGCAAATCTCCATAGAAGTAAGATGGGTCATAGCAATGAGTTGACACCACTTTCTTCACTTTTATGGACATTCCTAAATTCCCTGGTAATTTAATGTAATTCACTAGTGTACTGAAAGGCCTCAGGTCCTCCCTTCAGTGCAAAAGGTGTAACTCTAAGTTGGTACAACCGAAGTGGAGTGATGGAAGCTGTCTTAGCACAATTCTCTACAGCCACTGGCACCTGGCGATAACCTTGAGTGATTTCTAGTGTTGTGACGAGCTTGGCAGTTCCTAGGTGATAAAACGCTATACTAGACCATGGGGGTAGTACAGAAGGACTTGATCCCCAAGAGATGATATACCCATCAGCTGGACATAAAATTGTACCCTTAACCTATAATGATTTTTCTGGTATCCCAATTTATGAAAAAGACTACCAACTCCTGTGCTTAATCGTCAGCCATGGAGCATGGTGGCATGGCTTCTGGGTACCATGTTGTGTAGTCACATACTACTAATGTGGCTATTATTAAAGTAGCTGTGATCTCTATGACTGCAGTACAGGGAACCACTATGTTCATTGTAATGCAGTGGAAGGGTTCCTCCACAATTGGCAAAGGAATCAGTGGTGTTCAGTATGTTTCTGTACAATACTAGAGGTAGTATTACTCAATCAACATACAGTACAATGTTCTTGTTTGTTCGCTGTCACGAGTAACAGGCTTTGCCTTGGCTGTACCATGTTATTTCTCGTCAAAGTGGCAAGTGGGGTAAAATTGAACATGCAGTATAACAGATACATTTAGTGTTCATTATCACGTTATGTTGGTTCAATTGGGTTCTTAGTTTACTCAGGGGCAATCAGCAAATTTTGACTAGTGCTCATTAAAGGTGGTGACATATTTCACATGGCCACTGATCTGGGGCGTCTGGCATGGCTTACAAGCAGGTACAGCACAGGTGGTACCAAGAATCCCATCCATTGCAAGCCACACAGTTGTTATCATCATGTATGTTGTTGCATGCCATGCATACATCATCAACCTCTGAATCTGACTGTGAATGTGAAAATTTTGTAGTAAGAGTATCAATCTGTCTGAAGTTCAGCTCCCACTATATGAGTAAGGTGAAAACCTAACTCCTGCATTGCCAGGCAAATTGAAACAGTTTCCTGCTCCTCTCCCATAGTGATGATGATTGGGTGCCCTGGACCCTTGGGCACATTTGAACCTGCATGAAGTTATAGAGCGCATCTTCATTGTAATGAGTATACTTGATTGTACTTGCATGATGTTTTTTACCCTTTGTGATGTTGATGTAGGGTAGTGGCAAGGATTCTAAACTGTTTGCTGTTTGACAGGCAATTGTCACTCTTGACACACTTGTTAGCACCTCAGCAGACCACTGTCCTGTGCATGTCCTTGCACGGCTTTTTAAATCTTCCACTACATAGGCTAGAACATTTACACAATTCACATGATGATTTTTCCAGTGTCTTCAAAGTAGTGTTCTCTTTTCATGACTCCGCTCGGTGAGTAACATTTCATTATTGACAGGGGCTGTGTAAAGATATTCTTAGCACCTTTTAGTCATTGTTGTAAGACTTTAGCATGTGTCAAAAGTTACCTGGTAATGTCTATTGCTCTCTATTTTTGTGACAGTACAGAATTAAGACCTTTACAGGCATTTTATGCCTATACGTATTTGCCGAAGGTACGTAAGGCCTAAATGTCCTGTGATATAAAGTTGTTTCCTTGCTTGGTGCCTCCTCCAGCTTCCTGGCGTCTCTGCCTTTTCTGCTTCCAGGTGAGCTTCACTCTTTCTCAACTGGTCCCACGGGGCTCTTAGTCAAAGCCTTCTTCTAACATGGGCTCCACCAGTGGTGCAGCTCATGTTCAAAACAATGACTGAACCTTGGTCCTGAGCAGTGATTTTGATCCTCCACTCTTGCCATCTTCTGAGCCTCTCTCCTGTCATGAGCTCAGATAGGACTCTTGACTTTTCCACAGTCATGTGCATACTGCATAGTTGCCCTGCTGCCCACAAGTGTAGCAGCCCTTGGTCAAGCCTCAATACTTCTCACTGGGGTTCCATTGTGTCTGGTGCACTTGTTGATGGTGAATATTGGTTTGTGCCAGCTCAGTCATCTTTGCAAGCCTTCTTGCATCAAGGTGTATGACCCATTGCTTTTGCTAGTCCTGGCATTTGCTAGCCATGAATCTTTTAGAATGTCTGGGGGCAGCCTGATCACCCTGCCATACAACAATTCAAACGTTGAAAGCCAGTGATTATCTGTGGAACTTTATATTAACTTTTAACTTCAATATGCAAAAGTACATTTTGAGGAGAAGTTTATCATAGCCCTTGCCCTCATCTGTCACTGCCTTCAGAGCACTGCCTTCAGGGTCCCTTTGAACCACTCAACAATCCCATCCGGCTGTAGATGAGATGATGGGCTAGTGTGCTTGGCTGGACTGTAATAAGTGATAAAGTTCATACAACAGCTGCGACATAGGTGCCCTACTTTATCATTCACCTACACAGCAAACTCTTGCATAAGATGATGGGTCAATAGATCAAAGAGTAATCACTGGTATTACGCCAAACCCACCAACTACACCAGTATTAGTGTCTCAGTTGGGGGGTGGGGCACGAAGCCCTATTGAGTGGCAACCAGTGATCACCTCCCCCCCAGTCATCCAGCAAAGATGGAAGAGCCACAGACAGCTACTTCTCCCTGATTGGGGATCATCAGTGTAGCATACTGATGGTCGATGTTAGATGACTGGCTGCTTCTGTATCCACCCCAAGTTAAACATCGTCCCCCTCATGATGGGTCAAAGGTGCCCCAACATGAGAATGAGGATGGATTTCCTCTAGCTCCCCTATCTATTCCCAAGTGCTACAGATGAACCCTTTGCAAAGTCACCAGAATGTCACAGCCACAGGCACTTAGTAACAATGGGGAACTGCACCTGTGTGCAGTATTGATGGCATTGCAAACATTTAGTAGAGTGGTCAGAAGTGCATTTGATAACTTAGCCAACTCATCTATGGTAAACGACTGTATCTCACAAACATAGGCGCACATACACTTCTCCTGAAGAGTAACTCTGAAGCTGTACAATAATAGGTAGGTAGGTAGGCAGACAGATATGTAGGCAACTAATAGCACTGCATAAGATTGCTACACAGTGCATCATCACCTTGTCTGTAAGGTAAGTGCACCTAATTTTAGATGGTTCCTAATTCTGGACACCTGTATTATCTTGCCATCAGTGTATGTAATACTCACCTATAATTCGTTCACTTACTGCACACAAAGCAAGCAGTAAGTGGTCGAGTCACAGCTGAGTATTTGTTGAAACAGCAGTGAGAAAATATCTAATGTCCGGAATTAGGAACCCTCTGAAATTAAGCGCCCTTACCATACTGCATGCAGTAGACATGGCTGCCTTGGGTGAGCACTTGGCAGCAGCATGCCTATGCTACTGGCAGTTGTCGCATTTACATTCCACTTAAAGCCCCCCATGTTGGGGGGGGGGGGGGCTGCTTCTCTGGCTACCCTAACAGCAGCCCCAGCATGCACGTCGTTCTTGGTTACATGCCCCACGTTTCTACAACCAAGGCAGCAATTCCCAATTTCCTCAGCTCCTGGCTGTCTGCTAGAATGTCTCTGCTGCTCCCCCAGTGTCCAGGAGTTCTGTCCTCTGATCTTGCTGGTAGTCACCCACAAGTTGTTCTGCTTTCTGGCTTGACTTAGGCTTTCTCTCTAATGCTCGTACTCAGATTTACTTAGTAGGGAATGTGTGAGGTGCTCCAACACAATGGCCTCCAATAAATCCTCCATCTTGGTATATTCACGTGGTAAGGATGTGGCAGTGTTTGTGGTGTATCTATGTATGTATGTATGTATGTATGTATGTATGTATGTATGTATGTATGTATGTATGTTGGGAAAAAAGTTTTCCCGTGGTTACAAATCTAGTCATACTTCAGTACCATAAGTGTTCAAAGTAACCCCAGTGTTCAAAGTAAACAATACCACATCTGACAAAGCCCGCCAGTTTTTAACTCGAAGTACTTGTTAAGCACTTGCAGAACATGCATCCATGTGTTTCTGTTGTGCTGCATTGATTAGTGTTTGACTCAATTGCAAGACATAAAGTCTATCATGATACACATGGCTAGCTTGATATTGCCCACTACTGGTTTGATCATCTCATATCTACACAATCCGTTACTGTAGAGATTGTATGTACATCTAGATAATCTCATCATCAGACAATGGATGAACATGTTCAGTACGTTTTGGCTGTAGTAAACCTATCAGGATTTGATGTAGCATTTGTCCTACCCAATGGACTGTCTGTACTTCACCACATGGATGAACGTTGATAGTCATTCACATGTTGTCACTTGTATGATTGTTTATTTGTTGCATGCTCCCACTACTTATGTATCGTTTATATTACATGCTCCTAATCTCTTCCTTTTTACAGTTTTGTAATGAAGAGACTGGACTGAATCGCTACTCATATACATTACAAAGTGATCTCCATATCAACACTACGCATGAACAAACTAAGTGACCGGTATGCATCCATTTTCTTCTATTGTGCATGTGTTGTGTAGTACGCATTTCATCATCCTTCGTATTGCTTACCCAATGTGTTGTACCAGCACTTTATGTGAATGAGGAATGGGTGACACTACCCCATTGGGAGCAATGTCAGTTGCACTGTATACTCCCACATTTATTGCAAGATGTTTGCAATAGAAATCCAGAAAAAGTTGTTGCAGTTAAAAACCCTACGTATCTCTGACCCAATATACAATGTATTGTACCTGCACTTACTGTGAATGGTGGATGGGGAATCTGTCTCCTTCAGAGCAATACATAAGTACAAATTTCTTATCTACGGTATACTACGACCTATATTGCAAGCTGTTTGCAATGCGAGTCCAGAAAATAAGTTGTTGTCGTAGGTTGAAGAGTAACTCTAATTGTAATCCAATGGGCAATGTATTATATCTACACTTGGTGTGAATGATCAATAGCGAACTATCTCATTCACAGTATTATATTAGCCATCACTTTTATAGCATACTTTAACATATATTGCAACCTGTTTTGAACTGAAGTCCAGAAAAAAGAAGTTGTTATAGAAGCTAAAGAAAGTAACCCTATTGCTATTCTCCCACATGTATTGCAAAATATTTACAACATAAGTCCAGAAAAAAAGAAGTTGTTAGTGGAGCTGAAGGAAGTAACCCGTTGCATGGTGGAAATGGATATTATAAATGGAGCGATCTCCCATCTTTGGGTGATGTTCCATCTTGGAGGTCACTGTAGCACGGCAGGCAATGCATACGTGAGGCCATGTTAGGCGTGCTGTTGCCTCCTTTGTCAGGTGAAAAGTCAAGGCACTACACACTTGTTTGTTTGCTTGCATGTGTATGTGCAGTGGAACCTGTCAAATGCGGGACTTTAATATCTGCTACAGATAGACATGTCTGCAGTACAGTGCAAGACAATGCGAGTAATACCATCACAGTCAGAGGAGAGCGGCTGTTGCTGCTGGTTTGCATAGTTGGCCTTGCCTCATGCAGTGACCATGCAGAGCACTGTTAGCTTTGCTACCAAGCTAGAAGTCAAGGCACGTCACTTCTCCATTTGCATGCATGTGTACATGAAGTGGAACCTGTCAAATGCGGGACCTTCTCACTTGAAGGCTCCAGATGGATAGGTCTGTAGTGCAGTGCAGTGTAATACCATCACAGTCAGATGAGAGGGGTTCCGCTGCTGCTGCTGTTGCTGCTGCCATGTGGCAACCCCCTGGTTGACAGAATCCCTGCATGATGATCAGCACCTCTGCTAAGTGCATTCCCTGGCGAGAGCCAAGCCTAGCTGTCTACCTACACTAGGGTATTTACTGGGAGCGATTTAGCTACATACTGCATCCGCCAGGGGATTGCAAGCAATGGAAGGTATTGTGTATTTATTATACATGGAGCTAGTCCAACCTTGGATGATGCTACATCTTGCAAGGCACTGCAGCACAGCGGGCAATGCACACATGGTTCCATGTTGGGCATGCTGTTGCCTCCCATAGCTAGCTATACTGGCGTACTTGGAGCGTTTTAGCTACTCAAGTGAGAAGTCAAGGCATCTTACCTCGCCACTTTCATGCATGTGTACATGAAATGGAACCTGTCTAACGTGGGACCATCTGACTTGGAGGCGCCAGATGGACGGGTCTGTAGTATGCAGCATTATGTAGACATTCTGTTTCACAGCATCCCTGCACGATGATCAGCACAATGATCATAAAGCTGATACTGGCGCATACACATTCACTGTGAGCGCTTTATTACATTCACCAGGTTGTTATGTCAGCCTACGGGTCAAATGGTTCCAAGTGCAGGTTCCTAGGCACTATTTGAGTCAACCTCCTGATGTACCCAGATGAGAAACTGCCATTAAAGAGGCTGAACGCGCCACACCTCGATGCCATCCGCGTGCAGAGGAGCACAAGCATTACATACGCCAGGTCGAATCATTACAATTCAATTCAATTCAATGATTAAGGTGCACCATGCCCGAAAGCACTAGGACCGAGATTGGTCCAATGTAGCACCAACACAAGGAAGTACACATAAGCAAAGATAACAGCAAATAGATATGCCAAGCCAGACCAAGTTCATATTAAAAAAATAATGTCTCAGCTGGGCACTGCACCCCCCACAGACATTGTTTACATTTAACTATGGTGCAGACACAGCAGTGCCATTAGCACTGCCCACCTCAAATTTTTATCCTTATTTATTTATTAACATTATTTATTTTAGTATTTTAAAATAATATAATATGTCTCAATTAAATATTGCATGCCACATATATTAGAGATTATAGATAAAGCTTTATAGTTTCTACATGCAAAGGATAATAGGAAAGCAGCTAAGTTGTCATCATCAGCTTCCTGGTGTTCTTGTATTACTATGTTCTTGTATTATTCTTGTTCTCGTATTACATACGCCAGGGTGTGTGGGCAACCCCGGGCCAAATGCTCTCAAGAGGAGGTACCTAGGCACCATTTCAGCCAAGCTGCTGATGTACCTAGATGAGAACCTGCCACCAGAGAGGCTGAACGCGCCGCACCTCGATGCCATCCGCGTGCAGAAGAGCACAAGCATTAGATACGCCAGGGCAAATTATTACATACGCCAGGTCGAATTATTACATACGCCAGGGTGTGTGGACAACCCCGGGCTAAATGCTCCCAAGAGGAGGTACCTAGGTACCTAGACACCATTTCAGCCAAGCTGCTGATGTACCTAGATGAGAACCTGCCATCAGAGAGGCTGAACGCGCCGCACCTCGATGCCATCCGCGTGCAGAAGAGCACAAGCATTAGATACGCCAGGTCAAATTATTACATACGCCAGGGTGTATGGACAACCCCGGGCTAAATGCTCCCAAGAGGAGGTACCTAGGTACCTAGACACCATTTCAGCCAAGCTGCTGATGTACCTAGATGAGAACCTGCCATCAGAGAGGCTGAACGCGCCGCACCTCGATGCCATCCGCGTGCAGAAGAGCACAAGCATTAGATACGCCAGGTCAAATTATTACATACGCCAGGGTGTATGGACAACCCCGGGCTAAATGCTCCCAAGAGGAGGTACCTAGGCACCATTTCAGCCAAGCTGCTGATGTACCTAGATGAGAACCTGCCATCAGAGAGGCTGAACGCGCCGCACCTCGATGCCATCCGCGTGCAGAAGAGCACAAGCATTAGATACGCCAGGTCAAATTATTACATACGCCAGGGTGTATGGACAACCCCGGGCTAAATGCTCCCAAGAGGAGGTACCTAGGCACCATTTCAGCCAAGCTGCTGATGTACCTAGATGAGAACCTGCCATCAGAGAGGCTGAACGCGCCGCACCTCGATGCCATCCGCGTGCAGAAGAGCACAAGCATTAGATACGCCAGGTCAAATTATTACATACGCCAGGGTGTATGGACAACCCCGGGCTAAATGCTCCCAAGAGGAGGTACCTAGGCACCATTTCAGCCAAGCTGCTGATGTACCTAGACCTCGATGCCATCCGGGTGCAGAAGAGCACAAGCATTAGATACGCCAGGTCAAATTATTACATACGCCAGGGTGTGTGGACAACCCCGGGCTAAATGCTCCCAAGAGGAGGTACCTAGGCACCATTTCAGCCAAGCTGCTGATGTACCTAGATGAGAACCTGCCATCAGAGAGGCTGAACGCGCTGCACCTCGATGCCATCCGCGCGCAGAAGAGCACAAGCATTAGATACGCCAGGTCAAATTATTACATACGCCAGGGTGTATGGACAACCCCGGGCTAAATGCTCCCAAGAGGAGGTACCTAGGCACCATTTCAGCCAAGCTGCTGATGTACCTAGATGAGAACCTGCCATCAGAGAGGCTGAACGCGCCGCACCTCGATGCCATCCGCGTGCAGAAGAGCACAAGCATTAGATACGCCAGGTCAAATTATTACACGCCAGGGTGTATGGACAACCCCGGGCTAAATGCTCCCAAGAGGAGGTACCTAGGCACCATTTCAGCCAAGCTGCTGATGTACCTAAATGAGAACCTGCCATCAGAGAGGCTGAACGCGCCGCACCTCGATGCCATCCGCGTGCAGAAGAGCACAAGCATTAGATACGCCAGGTCAAATTATTACATACGCCAGGGTGTATGGACAACCCCGGGCTAAATGCTCCCAAGAGGAGGTACCTAGACACCATTTCAGCCAAGCTGCTGATGTACCTAGATGAGAACCTGCCATCAGAGAGGCTGAACGCGCCGCACCTCGATGCCATCCGCGTGCAGAAGAGCACAAGCATTAGATACGCCAGGTCAAATTATTACATACGCCAGGGTGTATGGACAACCCCGGGCTAAATGCTCCCAAGAGGAGGTACCTAGACACCATTTCAGCCAAGCTGCTGATGTACCTAGATGAGAACCTGCCATCAGAGAGGCTGAACGCGCCGCACCTCGATGCCATCCGGGTGCAGAAGAGCACAAGCATTAGATACGCCAGGTCAAATTATTACATACGCCAGGGTGTATGGACAACCCCGGGCTAAATGCTCCCAAGAGGAGGTACCTAGGCGCCATTTCAGCCAAGCTGCTGATGTACCTAGATGAGAACCTGCCATCAGAGAGGCTGAACGCGCCGCACCTCGATGCCATCCGCGTGCAGAAGAGCACAAGCATTAGATACGCCAAGTCAAATTATTACATACGCCAGGGTGTATGGACAACCCCGGGCTAAATGCTCCCAAGAGGAGGTACCTAGGCGCCATTTCAGCCAAGCTGCTGATGTACCTAGATGAGAACCTGCCATCAGAGAGGCTGAACGCGCCGCACCTCGATGCCATCCGGGTGCAGAAGAGCACAAGCATTAGATACGCCAGGTCAAATTATTACATACGCCAGGGTGTGTGGACAACCCCGGGCTAAATGCTCCCAAGAGGAGGTACCTAGGCACCATTTCAGCCAAGCTGCTGATGTACCTAGATGAGAACCTGCCATCAGAGAGGCTGAACGCGCTGCACCTCGATGCCATCCGCGCGCAGAAGAGCACAAGCATTAGATACGCCAGGTCAAATTATTACATACGCCAGGGTGTATGGACAACCCCGGGCTAAATGCTCCCAAGAGGAGGTACCTAGGCACCATTTCAGCCAAGCTGCTGATGTACCTAGATGAGAACCTGCCATCAGAGAGGCTGAACGCGCCGCACCTCGATGCCATCCGCGTGCAGAAGAGCACAAGCATTAGATACGCCAGGTCAAATTATTACACGCCAGGGTGTATGGACAACCCCGGGCTAAATGCTCCCAAGAGGAGGTACCTAGGCACCATTTCAGCCAAGCTGCTGATGTACCTAAATGAGAACCTGCCATCAGAGAGGCTGAACGCGCCGCACCTCGATGCCATCCGCGTGCAGAAGAGCACAAGCATTAGATACGCCAGGTCAAATTATTACATACGCCAGGGTGTATGGACAACCCCGGGCTAAATGCTCCCAAGAGGAGGTACCTAGACACCATTTCAGCCAAGCTGCTGATGTACCTAGATGAGAACCTGCCATCAGAGAGGCTGAACGCGCCGCACCTCGATGCCATCCGCGTGCAGAAGAGCACAAGCATTAGATACGCCAGGTCAAATTATTACATACGCCAGGGTGTATGGACAACCCCGGGCTAAATGCTCCCAAGAGGAGGTACCTAGACACCATTTCAGCCAAGCTGCTGATGTACCTAGATGAGAACCTGCCATCAGAGAGGCTGAACGCGCCGCACCTCGATGCCATCCGCGTGCAGAAGAGCACAAGCATTAGATACGCCAGGTCAAATTATTACATACGCCAGGGTGTATGGACAACCCCGGGCTAAATGCTCCCAAGAGGAGGTACCTAGACACCATTTCAGCCAAGCTGCTGATGTACCTAGATGAGAACCTGCCATCAGAGAGGCTGAACGCGCCGCACCTCGATGCCATCCGCGTGCAGAAGAGCACAAGCATTAGATACGCCAGGTCAAATTATTACATACGCCAGGGTGTATGGACAACCCCGGGCTAAATGCTCCCAAGAGGAGGTACCTAGACACCATTTCAGCCAAGCTGCTGATGTACCTAGATGAGAACCTGCCATCAGAGAGGCTGAACGCGCCGCACCTCGATGCCATCCGCGTGCAGAAGAGCACAAGCATTAGATACGCCAGGTCAAATTATTACATACGCCAGGGTGTATGGACAACCCCGGGCTAAATGCTCCCAAGAGGAGGTACCTAGACACCATTTCAGCCAAGCTGCTGATGTACCTAGATGAGAACCTGCCATCAGAGAGGCTGAACGCGCCGCACCTCGATGCCATCCGCGTGCAGAAGAGCACAAGCATTAGATACGCCAGGTCAAATTATTACATACGCCAGGGTGTATGGACAACCCCGGGCTAAATGCTCCCAAGAGGAGGTACCTAGACACCATTTCAGCCAAGCTGCTGATGTACCT
>CBDBFQ010000001.1:45000-57500 GCA_965205015.1 Candidatus Poribacteria bacterium
TACAGTAGAAATAGATACAAATGCAACTTCACAGTGCATATCAGTGCAACCCGACAACAGAACACGCACCAACAGCATATCTTTTTCCAAACACTTTGTGAGAGTGGAGAGCAGCCTGTCAGCTACCCTTTGGGAAACTGTCTTTGACTGTGCAGCAACAGCAGTTAATGCCCGGCAACTGTGAACAGCCAGTTGACCAGGTAGTACCACCTTAAAGGAGAGAATCAGCAATGGTATACTAGCATGTTCCTCAGTGTTGTGTAAAATATGCTACCCTTAAAGGATACTATAGCCAGTGTCTCAGAGTGTGTGTACAGTGGAGCTTCAGCAATACACTTCGTCCAGCTGAAAGAAATCACCCTCTTTACAAGTAAAGGCAACTCCACATAATGCCTTGCAAGCTCGTGACGCTATAGAAGGCTCCACACGATTACACATTGACAGAATCAGCCCTGAAAAACATGACTATGCAACATTCTTAGTAACTCGCACAGTACAAAATAGCACAAACACTTACCATAAGCAGGAAGAAGAAATGCCCCCACGTGTGAATAGGAAAGAATGGAAACAGCTTTCATGAGTTGTACATCTTCAGCAGTGACTTTTTTCTCCTTCAGACTGTTCACCAAAGCCTGCAAAAGGTAGTACAGTGCCAATTGAATAAATTAAGTAAACTGTATGATATTATTATAGTATTTAATCATTACCCGCATGAAGTTACTGTATTTGTTGTAGGTTTAAAATCATTTTATCATGTATCATTACCCAGCGCTTAGCCCTAGAGTAGGCTAGCATCCTCTTAAGTCTGCCATCGCAGGAAAGGTTATCCGCCGCCATCTTCTTAAATGTTGTGACGCCATCGAATGACGGCACCCGCTAGTTAGCAGCTGAACTGGTAGCAGCTGCCATAAGTTGCATTATTCATCACCAACGCAGTGGGTCAGTCAGTGGAGGCGGAATGTGAAGGACAAAGAGAGAGCCTGTGGGCCAAATGCAGATGCAGATGATCTGTTTGTAATGACGCAGCAGGCCCACACTGAGGATCCATCATCAAAATATATTCACGCCATTTGAGCAGCACCAGATCCTGCCATTGTCATTGCTGCAGAGTGCCAGGTCAATGACATGGTTCACTTCAGCACCAGTTCCAAATTTGGAATTGTCACTGCAGACCCTACCTTTACCCTTGAGGACTTTGATGTCACTCCCATCACACATCAGCATCTTTTGCTGGAGACAAAGCAGAGCAAGAAAACCCCTGTGCTTTGGGGCCCAGTGCTCACTCGCTATCGGAAAACCTTTACCACTTACTTATTTTTGTGTCATCACTTGTTGGGATGCCTCTGCAGCTGGAAGGTGTCAGAGCATTTAGCACAGATGGAGGGGATGCCCTAGCTAATGCGTTGGCACGTGAGTTTGGATTTGTGCAGCGCTTGACATGCTTCATCTATGTTCGCTGCAATGTTAAGGAACCTGGAAACAACCAGACTTGACTATAAAGGAACAAAGTCTATACCAGCATTTCATCCTGTGTCAATGCTAGGCTGCGATAGAGGAAACCTTGGCCATTCTGACAGCCTGTAGGCAAAAATAACACCACCATTATGTAAACTGCCCCTCACATATCCACACATCTACATCTATTTGGCAGCACTTAATGCATGCTGGACACTTCCTCTTGCTCAGCCGAGCTCACATGTAGAATTGGGAGAACTAGCAACTATGAAATTATTGTGATTGACTGCAGTGTCTAGTCCATGGCTCAAGGGAGACACTCTGCTATATGTACCATAGGGTTAAATGTCAATTTGTGCCATCCTCGTAAAACTGATGTACAGAAAGGCTCACTAAATTGTGACATACTGAAGGATGACCATATACTGTACCACCCAACACTTAATTCCCAACAGCAGATCAAAGCAATGTTTTCTTTCATAGATCTGCGGCTACCACACATGCACCAGTATCAACTACTGTTGATATGTACACATTTATACAGTATGACTACTTTCCAGGTCCCACATCCATCAACTGTGACGACTACACATCTACCAACCGACCTTATACCCCAACAAGTGGCTCAATCTCAGCTACAACTTTCAATTATACTATCAGGAAGTTGTGAAGAAATGCATTCCTCATCATTTAATCACTGCCTACACTTGCTCAGCACACACCTGCTGTAGTGGCAGACATCACCGTGATTAATATGTTATTGCTGACCAATGTGGCCATCTTGAGTGGCAGCTGCGGTATCTTGGGAAAAGTCAAAACAGGCAGACACAGCTGATGAGGTCACAGGGTTTAATACTTTATAAAGTACTACAAGAGCAGGGTTGATGGAGTAGATTAATGAGCAATAAGCGATGGACTCCGATGGTGAGGGCTCCTAAGTCAGAATACTAACTAGTTGTACCATTATGTCCGTAGACCTCTCAAAATGGCTAAGGGCAGGAAAGAAAGGTGGAGCCACCGGGATTCAAACCCACGGCCTTTGGCTTTCCGTGCCAGTGCTCTGCCGCTGAGCTACGACTCCCACCGGCAACCACCCTCAATTTTGCCCTTATGTACGTGACCTGCTCTTGGTGTGGTGTTGGTTATGCAAGGGGTTGCTGTGTAGGTGAATGATGGAGTAGTCAATGAGCGATATCACAGCATTGGACTCCAACGGTGAGTACTCCTAAGTCCGAAGACTGTAGTTGTACCATTGAGGGTTGAGGGTGGTTGCCGGTACCATTGAGGGTTGAGGGGCGGTTGCCGGTGGGAGTCGTAGCTCAGCGGCAGAGCACTGGCACAGAAAGCCAAAGGCCCTGGGTTTGAATCCCGGTGGCTCCACCTTTCTTTCCTGCCCTTAGCCATTTTCAGAGGTCTACGGACATAATGGTACAACTGGTTAGTCTTCAGACTTAGGAGTCCATCGCTGTGATATCACACCTTAATCTACTCCATCATTCACCTACACAGCAAACCCTTGCATAAGAGCAGGGATGATGGGTCAAAGGTGAAGTTAAGCTGCCCCAACATGAGAATGTGGATGGACTTCTTCTCCCTATCTATTCCCAAGTGCTACAGATGGACCCTTTGCAAAGTCACCCTTTGCAAAGTCACCAGACCCATACAGGCACTTAGTAACAGGCACTTAGTAACAATGGGGAACTGCACCTGTGTGCAGTATTGATGGCATTGCAAACATTTAGTAGAGTGGTCAGAAGTGCATTTGATAACTTAGCCAACTCATCTATGGTAAACGACTGGACCCCACAAACGTAGGCGCACATACACTTCTCCTGAAGAGTAACTCTGAAGCTGTACAATAATAGGTAGGTAGGTAGGTAGGCAGACAGATATGTAGGTAACTAATAGCACTGCATAAGATTGCTACACAGTGCATCATCACCTTGTCTGTAAGGTTAGTGCACCTAATTTCAGATGGTTCCTAATTCTGGGCACCTGTATTATCTTGCCATTAGTGTAACTAATACTCACCTAAAATTCGTCCACTTACTGCACACAAATTAAGCAGTAAGTGGTCCAGTCACAGCTGAGTATTTGTTGAAACAGCAGTGAGAAAATATCTAATGTCCGGAATTAGGAACCCTCTGAAATTAAGCGCCCTTACCATACTGCATGCAGTAGATAAGCACTGATGCCTGGGCTATAATCACCGGGCTACACAAAAGCACCTTAGGAGGTTACAGACATGCAAGCCTTATGTACACAACGATGGGAGCAGAGCTCAAAGTTCAGGAGTTTACAGCAGCACGTACCGGCACAACTCTTGGTCCATCGCCAACGGCTTAAGCTACAAACAATGTCGTCACTATAGAATGCTGTTACAATGACGGCAAATTGGAAGAAAGACGCGGAATTAGAAGACAACAAATTCGTCAGAAGAAAACCATATGGTTTGTCCAAGATGACAAAAAATTGGAAGGACGAAAAATTAGAAATATGGTAATCAATTAGACTTCAATTGAACTGCAATTTTATATTGGTTAGACCTGTATAGTTGCAAGCAGCTTGCAAGGGGCCATTACGTCATTTAAATGGCGGCAACTTCAAGTGAAGTGTAGCTACGTGCAAGCAAGCGCAATGGCTGAGCCCGCTTTCAGCATGGTGCGTCAGTTTGTGGCCTTCTTTAGTTTTGATCAGAATCTGCTACCAATATAATTCCATTTAGCCTACGTAAATCTCGGTTTTAGGGAATGTAGCTAGCTATGCTATAACCCGCGTGTGGTGCGGGCTGTGTAGTTTGGGAGATCAGACCTTATTGCGCAAACGAGGGAAGGGGTTGGCTCATCAGACTACGTGGCTGCTCTGTGGTGCAAACCAGTGCATGTTGCATGACTCGTGAACGGCTAGGTAACGGTCCACTCTGCAATGCACAGCATGTTTTCAACTGCAGCCCAACAGCCTTGACGGATGGACGATGCACGTGACGCCACGACATGGCACTGGCTACCCTACTCCCATTCCTGCAGAGGTTCAACTCAGCAGCCAACATCTACACGCACCTGCCCAACCACACGGCATGTGAGTCCCCTCCTGCAACCATCCCCCCCCCCCACCATCGTTGGGACTACTGCCAGGCCGGACGTCTTTGTCATTGATGGCAAGCATGCCACAATATTGGAGCTCACCGTGCCCTGGAACAACCTCTCCAGCATCAAGAATGCTAGAGCCCGGAAGCAGGGGAAAGCCAACTACCAGATCTTAGATTCAGACCTATCTGCCCTGGGCTATCAAGTTCAACTGCTGACCATTGATTGGCTGCTTAGGCCACTACACACGCGAGGCGGATGCGGCTCTAAAACATGCTGCCCCACAGAGCAAAGCCTCTGATAGACGAAGAGCCCTGACCGATGCAGCAAAAGCACCTACCTCTGGTAGCTACACGATCTTTTCAGCCCAGAAATCACCCTGGAACATGGCTGCTAAACCTCCCAACAGCAGAGACTGAGCCGGATGATCCACTTAGCTAACATGCATGCCCAAACACTGTTCTGTTTATGTGACATATGTATATAACTGCACAGACCTAGCTCTAGACCTTTGCTTTTACTTTTTCCCCATCACCTTGCCAGGGCATTTCTATAGCACTTTCCTCAATGCTCTATCACGCCATATACTGTTTGAATAATGATGTGGTTTCTCCCCCTCCCCTGGCCAGTATTTCCACACCAGTACACAATCTACAATCTGCACTGCAAATCGATGCACCACAAAATGATGCGCTAGAGTAAGGCGCGATTCCCCGCACGATCCACAACAGAGCACTTATGCATTGCTGTGCACCCGTGGTAGTCTCCCCTGTTTCTGCATGCTCCTACACTCACGTCATCGTTGGAATTTTCATCATATTCAGGAAACCATGCTATAAAACTGCTAAAAGCAACTCTGTAATCATGTTCAGATCCCTGACGACTCAGCGCGCTATAGCCTCCTCACTATCGCGTTTTTCGTTCACCGGAAGTAGTAGGCCGCCGTAAACAAATGGAGGCTTGGAAGCATGTAGATCCTAAATCCCAAGACCTGCGCCAAGCAGCCAATGTGGCGCTGATAGAAGTTGACAAAGGTGAGATTTACTGGTGTACGAAGCGTTCGACCTGATTTGGGGCATTGTGCACTATTGTTGGTGGCAGAAGCTCAACAGGACTGCTGTTGCAGTGGTGCTTTACTAGATATGACCTGGGCAGAACGGTGATTTTGTTTCGTGTACGTACACGTAAGACGTATAACGTTATTACGTTGGGAGTACAGATTATAGATGTAGCACATCAGCATGCTGTATGTCACCGTAAATTATGCCATGCCGGATTAGCCATATGGAAAAATAGCTTTTTATACTATGGGGGGAAGACCAACTCTTCACAATGTCTGGAAATTCATAATGGAATAAAGCATCCTTAAACCTCTGCCTACTGCTAACTCTTCCATGGTTGCCTATGGGCCTGAGTGTGCTAAGCCTATTGAACCCCAAGTGAGCTTCGGCTGTTGCTGTGCTGATAATGGTGTCTCCCAGAGCTGGTCCAGGAGGACCATTACTGACGTTTTCTGCTGTTTTGTTCCCCCCCCCCCCCCCCCTGGACAGTTTTTGGCAGCTTGTTTGTTGCCATATGATGTCCCCCTTGAGTAATAGGTGTCCCCATTATGATTTCACTCCAGTGCACGCGTTGTGCTATCTAAATTTGATGCCTGCAGATACCGCACAAGCTAGTGCAGGACTCCTGACAGTTATTCACTTGAGGAAGAGGAGGAGGAGCCTGGGACAAAGTGAAGCGGTAGCTAGCTTGTATGTTTTTGTGTATGGGCGGAATGGAGTCTGTGCGTATTGACCCACGAGATTTAGAGTGCATACTACTAACTCATCCTCAAACTCAGCCTAGGCTAACTTGTTATGGTGTGTCCGTGTGCATGGTTCACTTTGTGCATCCCTCTCTGGCCACTCTGGTGTCAGTGGGTCCTTAGGAGATTTGGGAAGCAATCAAGTTTAGGTTTTCCAATTGGTACTATCCGGTAAAATGGTGCACAATCGATATGCTTGGATATGGCTGCTCTGTCTTAAGTGTGGTGCACGAACTGTGCGGTTATGTTTGCAACCAATTCCCAAGAAACTTCATAATTTGGTTCCTAAGAGTACCCAGGGCTTTGGCATTTGTTGTGATTTGGTACTTGATGCAGGGGGGACATTTGTGGCTGGAAGGGAAGGGAGACCGATTACAGCAGGCACTCCATTGTAGAAGTACTTTGGTGGTAGTTTTTTCGGAGGTGACACTTCTCTCAGTGACAGACCCATTAGGTCCAAGCGTACATGTTAAGTCCATTGGAAACATTGGTAGTGCAAGTTACCGAATTCCAGCATTAGAGGAAATTGTAGTGGGATGCAGAAACCAATGCAGCTGGAGTTTTATGAACTTCTACTATGAAGAAGCCAAAACTAAAGTATGCATGAGGATGAAATGGTTGTTGTTGTGCCCTTGCACAAGTTGCATTAGTCTGCCTACATACATCTGCTCCAGCTGCATTGGTTACGGCATGCCACCCCAACTATTTCTGATGTTGGACTGACCTGCAACTTGCACTGGTGGTATTTTCTTGCTAGCAAATAGCACGAATATTGCGCTTACCCCCTAATCATGTGGCCTTGTGTTACCAGGGTGAGTTACAATGCGTACCTATTTGTATTTGTGTGTGCATAGCAGTGAACGCACTAGTTACTACATGCTTAAACATCATCAGCACAAGTTGCAGATGGTATTGTCCGCCACAGTTGCGAGTACATTTGGTTGCTGCATCCTGCTTCTACGTATGTATTTGTGTCCAAGCTGGTCCTGACCCTTTGCAACCTGCACTAGTGGCGTTTCCTGCATCAGCTGGAACAAATATTGCCCATGGTGGTAATCACCTTATGCAATGCGTGCCAGTGGTGCTTTTGCTGACTTGCACATATTTGCATAGGCACATTGTGGGGACTGCCACAGGTGCAAATGCACTATTTGTATTGAAAACATAATTTTTGTGAGGTAGTGAGTTTTACTTCTTAGAGCAAGGTTCAGCAGCATATACATATGCTGAAAATGAAGGGTTTAAACGTTGCTCAGGAAACTCACGGACACAGCCATAATGGAATACCATGAGAGCTAATTGTGTCGATTGCCGTTAGTCTCCTCTAATATATGTATGTTCTTAAACCCCTCTTTGAAGTCCCTTTCACTCCTGCCTCAAAAGTGCAGACTGTATATGTGTAAGTGAACACAGCATATGTGAAGTGCAAGTTTATGTATGTTTGGTTTGTTTGTGTGCTATGGTGTTGTGTGTGTGCATGTGTATACACATATGTACTGTTGTTCAGTTTGAATGCTTTAGGTTTGCGTCTATGCACGTGTGGTACGTATATTACCTTTAGTCAGCAATGATCAAAGGGAGCCAGTATTATGAGTTGGGGTGGCTGTCGCAAAAGTCTTTTATCTTGATGCGCAGAACACAGCCCGCACCACACGCGGGTTATAGCATAGCTAGCTACATTCCCTAAAACCGAGATTTACGTAGGCTAAATGGAATTATATTGGTAGCAGATTCTGATCAAAACTAAAGAAGGCCACAAACTGACGCACCATGCTGAAAGCGGGCTCAGCCATTGCGCTTGCTTGCACGTAGCTACACTTCACTTGAAGTTGCCGCCATTTAAATGACGTAATGGCCCCTTGCAAGCTGCTTGCAACTATACAGGTCTAACCAATATAAAATTGCAGTTCAATTGAAGTCTAATTGATTACCATATTTCTAATTTTTCGTCCTTCCAATTTTTTGTCATCTTGGACAAACCATATGGTTTTCTTCTGACGAATTTGTTGTCTTCTAATTCCGCGTCTTTCTTCCAATTTGCCGTCATTGTAACAGCATTCTATAGTGACGACATTGTTTGTAGCTTAAGCCGTTGGCGATGGACCAAGAGTTGTGCCGGTACGTGCTGCTGTAAACTCCTGAACTTTGAGCTCTGCTCCCATCGTTGTGTACATAAGGCTTGCATGTCTGTAACCTCCTAAGGTGCTTTTGTGTAGCCCGGTGATTATAGCCCAGGCATCAGTGCTTATCTACTGCATGCAGTATGGTAAGGGCGCTTAATTTCAGAGGGTTCCTAATTCCGGACATTAGATATTTTCTCACTGCTGTTTCAACAAATACTCAGCTGTGACTGGACCACTTACTGCTTAATTTGTGTGCAGTAAGTGGACGAATTTTAGGTGAGTATTAGTTACACTAATGGCAAGATAATACAGGTGCCCAGAATTAGGAACCATCTGAAATTAGGTGCACTAACCTTACAGACAAGGTGATGATGCACTGTGTAGCAATCTTATGCAGTGCTATTAGTTACCTACATATCTGTCTGCCTACCTACCTACCTACCTATTATTGTACAGCTTCAGAGTTACTCTTCAGGAGAAGTGTATGTGCGCCTACGTTTGTGGGGTCCAGTCGTTTACCATAGATGAGTTGGCTAAGTTATCAAATGCACTTCTGACCACTCTACTAAATGTTTGCAATGCCATCAATACTGCACACAGGTGCAGTTCCCCATTGTTACTAAGTGCCTGTTACTAAGTGCCTGTATGGGTCTGGTGACTTTGCAAAGGGTGACTTTGCAAAGGGTCCATCTGTAGCACTTGGGAATAGATAGGGAGAAGAAGTCCATCCACATTCTCATGTTGGGGCAGCTTAACTTCACCTTTGACCCATCATCCCTGCTCTTATGCAAGGGTTTGCTGTGTAGGTGAATGATGGAGTAGATTAAGGTGTGATATCACAGCGATGGACTCCTAAGTCTGAAGACTAACCAGTTGTACCATTATGTCCGTAGACCTCTGAAAATGGCTAAGGGCAGGAAAGAAAGGTGGAGCCACCGGGATTCAAACCCAGGGCCTTTGGCTTTCTGTGCCAGTGCTCTGCCGCTGAGCTACGACTCCCACCGGCAACCGCCCCTCAACCCTCAATGGTACCGGCAACCACCCTCAACCCTCAATGGTACAACTACAGTCTTCGGACTTAGGAGTACTCACCGTTGGAGTCCAATGCTGTGATATCGCTCATTGACTACTCCATCATTCACCTACACAGCAACCCCTTGCATAACCAACACCACACCAAGAGCAGGTCACGTACATAAGGGCAAAATTGAGGGTGGTTGCCGGTGGGAGTCGTAGCTCAGCGGCAGAGCACTGGCACGGAAAGCCAAAGGCCGTGGGTTTGAATCCCGGTGGCTCCACCTTTCTTTCCTGCCCTTAGCCATTTTGAGAGGTCTACGGACATAATGGTACAACTAGTTAGTATTCTGACTTAGGAGCCCTCACCATCGGAGTCCATCGCTTATTGCTCATTAATCTACTCCATCAACCCTGCTCTTGTAGTACTTTATAAAGTATTAAACCCTGTGACCTCATCAGCTGTGTCTGCCTGTTTTGACTTTTCCCAAGATACCGCAGCTGCCACTCAAGATGGCCACATTGGTCAGCAATAACATATTAATCACGGTGATGTCTGCCACTACAGCAGGTGTGTGCTGAGCAAGTGTAGGCAGTGATTAAATGATGAGGAATGCATTTCTTCACAACTTCCTGATAGTATAATTGAAAGTTGTAGCTGAGATTGAGCCACTTGTTGGGGTATAAGGTCGGTTGGTAGATGTGTAGTCGTCACAGTTGATGGATGTGGGACCTGGAAAGTAGTCATACTGTATAAATGTGTACATATCAACAGTAGTTGATACTGGTGCATGTGTGGTAGCCGCAGATCTATGAAAGAAAACATTGCTTTGATCTGCTGTTGGGAATTAAGTGTTGGGTGGTACAGTATATGGTCATCCTTCAGTATGTCACAATTTAGTGAGCCTTTCTGTACATCAGTTTTACGAGGATGGCACAAATTGACATTTAACCCTATGGTACATATAGCAGAGTGTCTCCCTTGAGCCATGGACTAGACACTGCAGTCAATCACAATAATTTCATAGTTGCTAGTTCTCCCAATTCTACATGTGAGCTCGGCTGAGCAAGAGGAAGTGTCCAGCATGCATTAAGTGCTGCCAAATAGATGTAGATGTGTGGATATGTGAGGGGCAGTTTACATAATGGTGGTGTTATTTTTGCCTACAGGCTGTCAGAATGGCCAAGGTTTCCTCTATCGCAGCCTAGCATTGACACAGGATGAAATGCTGGTATAGACTTTGTTCCTTTATAGTCAAGTCTGGTTGTTTCCAGGTTCCTTAACATTGCAGCGAACATAGATGAAGCATGTCAAGCGCTGCACAAATCCAAACTCACGTGCCAACGCATTAGCTAGGGCATCCCCTCCATCTGTGCTAAATGCTCTGACACCTTCCAGCTGCAGAGGCATCCCAACAAGTGATGACACAAAAATAAGTAAGTGGTAAAGGTTTTCCGATAGCGAGTGAGCACTGGGCCCCAAAGCACAGGGGTTTTCTTGCTCTGCTTTGTCTCCAGCAAAAGATGCTGATGTGTGATGGGAGTGACATCAAAGTCCTCAAGGGTAAAGGTAGGGTCTGCAGTGACAATTCCAAATTTGGAACTGGTGCTGAAGTGAACCATGTCATTGACCTGGCACTCTGCAGCAATGACAATGGCAGGATCTGGTGCTGCTCAAATGGCGTGAATATATTTTGATGATGGATCCTCAGTGTGGGCCTGCTGCGTCATTACAAACAGATCATCTGCATCTGCATTTGGCCCACAGGCTCTCTCTTTGTCCTTCACATTCCGCCTCCACTGACTGACCCACTGCGCTGGTGATGAATAATGCAACTTATGGCAGCTGCTACCAGTTCAGCTGCTAACTAGCGGGTGCCGTCATTCGATGGCGTCACAACATTTAAGAAGATGGCGGCGGATAACCTTTCCTGCGATGGCAGACTTAAGAGGATGCTAGCCTACTCTAGGGCTAAGCGCTGGGTAATGATACATGATAAAATGATTTTAAACCTACAACAAATACAGTAACTTCATGCGGGTAATGATTAAATACTATAATAATATCATACAGTTTACTTAATTTATCCAATTGGCACTGTACTACCTTTTGCAGGCTTTGGTGAACAGTCTGAAGGAGAAAAAAGTCACTGCTGAAGATGTACAACTCATGGAAGCTGTTTCCATTCTTTCCTATTCACACGTGGGGGCATTTCTTCTTCCTGCTTATGGTAAGTGTTTGTGCTATTTTGTACTGTGCGAGTTACTAAGAATGTTGCATAGTCATGTTTTTCAGGGCTGATTCTGTCAATGTGTAATCGTGTGGAGCCTTCTATAGCGTCACGAGCTTGCAAGGCATTATGTGGAGTTGCCTTTACTTGTAAAGAGGGTGATTTCTTTCAGCTGGACGAAGTGTATTGCTGAAGCTCCACTGTACACACACTCTGAGACACTGGCTATAGTATCCTTTAAGGGTAGCATATTTTACACAACACTGAGGAACATGCTAGTATACCATTGCTGATTCTCTCCTTTAAGGTGGTACTACCTGGTCAACTGGCTGTTCACAGTTGCCGGGCATTAACTGCTGTTGCTGCACAGTCAAAGACAGTTTCCCAAAGGGTAGCTGACAGGCTGCTCTCCACTCTCACAAAGTGTTTGGAAAAAGATATGCTGTTGGTGCGTGTTCTGTTGTCGGGTTGCACTGATATGCACTGTGAAGTTGCATTTGTATCTATTTCTACTGTAGTATCCAGTTGGCGTTGCACTCATGAGAATGAGTGTAACTGAGATGGGGCATCACAGCACATGGCATTCGCTTGAAGTGTACTGTCAAGAGAGTCTCTGCCAGAACATTTTCAACATGGCTTGTGGACCTAACTGCAAATTTGAATTCCCAAATGTTTACCACCAACTGTGTATGTCTGACATGTCCTACAACCCCCTGGAAGGCACACTGTGTAAATGCTCAGGATTTATTCAATTTTATTTATCTGATTTCTTTATTGGTGCACATTC
>CBDBFQ010000001.1:65000-68631 GCA_965205015.1 Candidatus Poribacteria bacterium
ATGACTACTGGCAGGATCAACCAGGTAACTGCCTTTCACTGTGCCTGCAGGGCAGGCTCGAGAGGCTCAGCCTGTGCCAACTCGAACCGTGCGCCCTGCATGAAAGCTCAGGATGGCACGTGCCCTGCACGTCCCAAGGGGACTGCGCTTGTCACAGCACTGGGGCTGGACTTCGCACTGCTTCGCACGGAGCAACCGCTACCGTTTGCAATCCCTTCACACACATTCTCCTCTGCACGGTCGACCAGTTTGAAGGAACAGTCCCTGCAACTGCTGCGACCAACAGTTCTCTGGGCAGACTAGCTGACCCAGTCTCGACAGGTGGCATTCGACACTTCTCCCATGCGCACGGGAGATCACTGGCACAACATCCCTTCAGCCATGTGTCTCGCACCAGTCCCGCACACGGGACATAAACGATTGATTGCACTACCATGGGACAAGCACAGTCAGCGGCAGTAGTTTCTCTTGAGCACCCCGTGGGTGTACAGAGGCTTGCTGAACCGCCTGCGCACTGCCTGCCTGGCAGCAAACCGTCGAGTTCGCACTTGGACACCACTTGCACAAAGTCAGTTTATCGAAAGCCACACCATGGCTTGAGGCATTTATCACACTCACACCTTCTCGCCGCTCACGCAGCGTTAATGTCTCTGAGCAGACTGTCCAGATCACACTGGGACACCACTAAAGGGAGTGCGATTATCGAGAGCAGCTCGAT
This sequence comes from Candidatus Poribacteria bacterium, assembly GCA_965205015.1. GTDB lineage: Bacteria > Poribacteria > WGA-4E > WGA-4E > WGA-3G > WGA-3G. The sequence continues at coordinate 65,719 of CBDBFQ010000001.1, forward strand.
GGCTTGACACCACTAGAGGGGAGTGTGATTATCGAGAGATGCTCGATGGCTTGAGCCCTCTCTCACACTACCTGCCTGGCAGCGAACCGTCCAGTTCGCATTGGGACAGCACTTGCAGGGAGTCAGTTTATCGAGAGCCACAAGATGGCTTTAGCACATATCTCACTGATCCGGCAGCAGTTTCTCAGCCATGCGCTTGTAGACAGAGGCTTGCTGAACAGCCTGCACACTGCCTGCCTGACAAGCAGATCGTCGAGTGTTCGCACTGGCACACCACTGGCGGGGAGTCAGTTTATCGAGAAACGCACGATCGCTCGAGCCCTTCTCTCTCTGCTCCGGCATCAGTACTTTTCTCTGATACACCCGCGTGTGGACAGAGGTTGGCTGAACCACCTGCCCCCTGCCTGCCTGACTAGCAAACCGTCGAGTGTTCGCACTGGCACACCACTGGCAGGGAGTCAGTTTATCCAGAAACACACGATCACTCGATTTTCTCTGAGCCACCCGTGTGTGAACAGAGGCTTTTCTGAACCGCCTGCGCAGTGCCTGCCTGACAAGCAAACCGTCGAGTGATCGCACTGGCACACCACTAGCGGGAGTCAGTTTATCGAGACCCGCACGATGGCTTGAGCCCCTTTCTCTCACTGCTCCCGCAGCACTAGTTTCTCTGAGCCACCCGCGTGGACAGAGCCTTCCTGAACCATCTGCGCACTGCCTGCCTGACAGCAAGCCGTTGAAGTTCGCACTGGGACACCACTTGAGGGGAGTCAGTTTATCGAGAGCCGCACGATGGCTTGACAGGCATTCATTACTCGCGCCGTCTCACTGCTACCCCTTATAGTAGTAACTAAAGGCTTATGAGGGGCTGTAAACCTTCTTAGGGTGTAGGCCCCATACCTATTCCTCCACAACTGGCCATCGCAGGGCGTCAGCGCTTGCAGTTTTGAGCAGCACGCTAACCAGTGACTACAGCGGCGACGTCCTAGTGGACGTGGAGGACGCGTGAGTGGGGCTATGGCACAGAGCCTTCCTTCTAGCTCCCTCGCCCAGTAACTTATCAACAAGAGCCTGGCGGATGTACACTCAGCAAGGCTCAAACAGTGGCGTGGTCTCACCAAACACCATCACCTGCCACTTTCGGCAACAAAACAGCATGTTCTTCGCCCCCTAAACCCTCCCCGGGCCCCCTAACAGCTCCTCTGGCCCGACGGCCATGTTACAACAGAAGCCTGGGATAATGTATATAAAGGCATTACTCCCCCTTCGCACGTATCCCTACAGAGACGGGCAGTCCAACCTCTCTAGCAGAAAGCATCGATCCAGTTGCGCCAGCCAATGGATGGATACCACCTGCGCCAACATCCTTCTGGCTCATCTGAGCCGATCTACTGAAATAACCTGGCAGGCAATGTACTAATTCGACCTGGCGTATGTACTGCTTGTGCTCCTCTTCTGCACGCGGATGCATCGAGGTGCGGCGCGTTCAGCCTCTCTGATGGCAGGTTCTCATCTAGGTACATCAGCAGCTTGGCTGAAATGGTGTCTAGGTACCTCCTCTTGGGAGCATTTAGCCCGGGGTTGTCCATACACCCTGGCGTATGTAATAATTTGACCTGGCGTATCTAATGCTTGTGCTCTTCTGCACGCGGATGGCATCGAGGTGCGGCGCGTTCAGCCTCTCTGATGGCAGGTTCTCATCTAGGTACATCAGCAGCTTGGCTGAAATGGTGTCTAGGTACCTAGGTACCTCCTCTTGGGAGCATTTAGCCCGGGGTTGTCCATACACCCTGGCGTATGTAATAATTTGACCTGGCGTATCTAATGCTTGTGCTCTTCTGCACGCGGATGGCATCGAGGTGCGGCGCGTTCAGCCTCCCTGATGGCAGGTTCTCATCTAGGTACATCAGCAGCTTGGCTGAAATGGTGCCTAGGTACCTCCTCTTGGGAGCATTTAGCCCGGGGTTGTCCACACACCCTGGCGAATGTAATAATTTGACCTGGCGTATCTAATGCTTGTGCTCTTCTGCACGCCGATGGCATCGAGGTGCAGCGCGTTCAGCCTCTCTGATGGCAGGTTCTCATCTAGGTACATCAGCAGCTTGGCTGAAATGGTGCCTAGGTACCTCCTCTTGGGAGCATTTAGCCCGGGGTTGTCCATACACCCTGGCGTATGTAATAATTTGACCTGGCGTATCTAATGCTTGTGCTCTTCTGCACGCGGATGGCATCGAGGTGCGGCGCGTTCAGCCTCTCTGATGGCAGGTTCTCATCTAGGTACATCAGCAGCTTGGCTGAAATGGTGCCTAGGTACCTCCTCTTGGGAGCATTTAGCCCGGGGTTGTCCATACACCCTGGCGTATGTAATAATTTGACCTGGCGTATCTAATGCTTGTGCTCTTTCTACACGCGGATGGCATCGAGGTGCGGCGCGTTCAGCCTCCCTGATGGCAGGTTCTCATCTAGGTACATCAGCAGCTTGGCTGAAATGGTGCCTAGGTACCTCCTCTTGGGAGCATTTAGCCCGGGGTTGTCCACACACCCTGGCGTATGTAATAATTTGACCTGGCGTATCTAATGCTTGTGCTCTTCTGCACGCCGATGGCATCGAGGTGCAGCGCGTTCAGCCTCTCTGATGGCAGGTTCTCATCTAGGTACATCAGCAGCTTGGCTGAAATGGTGCCTAGGTACCTCCTCTTGGGAGCATTTAGCCCGGGGTTGTCCATACACGTATGTAATAATTTGACCTGGCGTATCTAATGCTTGTGCTCTTCTGCACGCGGATGGCATCGAGGTGCGGCGCGTTCAGCCTCTCTGATGGCAGGTTCTCATCTAGGTACATCAGCAGCTTGGCTGAAATGGTGCCTAGGTACCTCCTCTTGGGAGCATTTAGCCCGGGGTTGTCCATACCCTGGC